>NZ_DAIQNN010000067.1:0-17084 GCF_036788415.1 Rubrimonas sp.
AGCTCTCCGGCCTCAACCCGGAAGCCTATCTCGCCGACATCCTCGGCCGCATCCGCGCCCATGATCCCAAGCGGCTCGACGAACTCCTGCCATGGGTCTGGAGGGCTGTCCGAGACGCCGAACGGAACGCCGCCTGACGGGTCCTGACCGGCCGGTTACCTTCGAACTGCGGGGCGGCCTGATTGCTCGGCGATCAGGCGTCCCCGCAGCGCCAGCTTGGGCTCGACCCGCATTCTGGGCTGGCGGTTATCTTCAGGTGTAAGCGCCCTGAACTACCGCCCTCCGCCACGCTGACGCCGGCTTCCTGCTCCCGGAGGGTGCCGCTGATCTGTTCCTCGGTGAACCTTCTGCGCTTGATTCCGGTCCCTTCCCGTCGGTCCGGATCCCAGCGCGCCGTGGAGGAGAAACAAGGGGTCAGGTCACGCGCCGATCGACATAGGATGTTCCATCGGCGTCGATCCGAGCGGGTGCGGCGTCGGCGGCGATGTTCGTCGCAGGCCGTCTTCCTTTTCCGCACAGTGCAACCCCGCAAGTTCCCTCGCCGTGCTCGCCTTGATCCAGCCGCCGGTGACTGGTTGCCCGAGCGCCATGAGCTCGGACACCGTGACGAAGCGCCAGCCGGGCAGAGACTGGATCACGCGCTCGATCGCAGCGAACACGGGGGCGCGATCGCCGTACTCCTCCGCATGGTAGTGGTAGAGCGTATCGTGCAGCAGCACGATGGCGCCGGGATGCGCCTGCTTGAGGACACGCTGCGCGATGGCGTCGCTGTCGTCATCGTACCAGTCCCGGCCGACCACGTCCCAGATTACGATCTTGTACCCAAGACGGCGGGCCATCGCATTGACGGCGAGGCTGGCGTCGCCAAAAGGCGGCCGCATGAGGACGCCACAATGGCCCCGCAACGCCTCGCGGGTGCGGATCAGTTGATCTTCGACCTCGGCGCCGGGCAAGCCGGAGAGCGAGGGGTGGTCCCAGCTGTGGTTGCCGATCTCGTGCCCTTCCGCCGCGATCCTTGCGACAAGCTCCGGGTGCTGCTCGACGCGCGCGCCCACGACGAAGAATGTCGCCTTGACGCCCAGCCGGGCGAGCAGATCGAGCAGAACCGGGGTCGTCTTCGGGTCGGGACCGTCATCGAAGGTCAGCGCCATGGCCTGGACCTTGGTCCGAACCGCAAACAGCGTAGGGTGGAACAACCCAGCGACGGCGAGCTTCGTTCTCTTGAATGCGCGCTCGAGCCGTCCGAAGCCCCGATACGCAGGCGCAATGCCCAAGCTGCGCGCAGCGGCCAACTCCCCTCCGAGATAGGCAAGGCCCCACACGTGCTTGGAAACGGACGCCCGACCAACCTCGAAGCCCAGTTTTGCGAGAAGTTCCCAAGCCTTTAACGCGGCGATGTTGTAGTGCAAGCTGGCCCAGGCCATCGCGGCGGCTGGTCCGGTCAGCGTGGGGCCGCCGTAGAGCTTGCGCAGCAGCGACGTATCCGCGGCATATTGCCGGGCCTGCTGGCGCGCAGCCTCGGGATCGTCGCGAAAACGATAGTGGTAGAGCGCGTCGGGAACGAAGAAAATCCGGTAACCCTTGAAATGGGCCCGGATGCACCACTGCATGTCCTCGTGGGTGCGAAAGCGTGGATCGAAATCGCCGACATCGTCGAAGACGCGGCGATGGAACCCGAGCGTCGCGCCGCCGGCATGGGTGCACCAAGGCGCGAAGGGGACCGTCATCAGCTCCTTCTGGACGTCGTCCCGACCGTGGCGGCCCGCTCGAACTTCGGGCGAGTTGAGCCGCGTGTATTCAAAGCGAGCCGCCACGAGGTCATGGCGGTCGAGGGCGCGGGCCATCGCCGAGAGCCACCCCGCCGCAACGACGTCGTCGGCATCGCAGAACAGCAGCCGATCGCCTCGTGCGGACCGGATCGCCAAGTTGAGGGCCTCTGGTTTCCCTCGACCTGCCGAAGCATCGACCACGCGCATCCAAACCTTTGGGTTGCGCCGCGCATAGTCCTCGAAGATCGCTCTCGATCCGTCAGTCGAGCCATTGTCGGCGAAGACGATCTCCCAATCGAAGACGGCCTCCTGCCCAACCAGACCCTTGAGCGTCTCTCCCAAAGTCGCCGCCCCATTCCGGCACGCAATGATTACGCTGATCATTTTTTCGCAGAGCGTTCCTAATGAGCCTCAATCACGCCGATGACACGTACACAGGGGATTTGACCGTACTGAGTCGCATCGGCACTTCCAGAGGCCGTTCGGCTTGAATTCTACGCCGTCACTTCGCGCTTCTCCAGTGCGGCGTAGTAGTAGAGTTCGGCCTCGGCTGACAGGACGGCGCCGGTCGGATAGAGCAGGCGGCGGTGGTCGAACCAATCGACCCATTCGAGCGTGGCGCGACCGGGCCCGACTTCGGCGACGCCAAGATGACCACCGCGCTCCTCGACCGGCTCACCCACCACTTCGACATCATCCAGACCACCAACGAGAGGTGGGACTTCAAGAACCGCGCCCGGTCCCAACCGTAACGCCCGAAGACGGGCCTGACACGCCTGCGCCATCTGGAAAGCTCCGGCGCGTCAGGCCCGTCTCAACACGCGGCCCGAGGAGTCCCTTTGGAGAGCCGATCCAAGGTCCCGGTTCCGTGCCGATTGACAGTCAATCAGTTCCACGCTGCGATGAAAGACTCATTCGGACCCTTCAGTCGGCCCGCCACGCGACACCTCGACTGCCATCTCGCCTGTTTCATCGCCCGTCTGCGCCCTCAGGACCCAAGGCCTGCGATCCTCGCGGCATGACCAACACGCAACGCGAACATCGCCACTCTTTTCTGGTCAGGCTCTCAAGGTACGGACAACAGTTGCCGGGACCTCATCACATCGACACAAAATCTACCACATTGAACCCATAGGATTCACTATTTTAGAACTTTAGCCGAAATATTGACCTTCCAACTCCATATAGACCAGAAATTCTCGCAATCCTGCGCAATATCACATTAATTTTATCCGGCAAAGACCATTGTAAATGATGAATCCAGGTAATTTTTTGCTTCATCAAAGCACGAGTCATGAAAATTTTATCCTCGTTTGGCGAAGAAGGAATGCAATCGCAAAGATCTCGGAAATCGACCTCGCCGACTGTATCGTTGACCGTTATCGGATCTACCTTATTCATATGTGTCGCTTGGGGATGGCCCACTCCAATGTTGGCGACGAGATTGACGCTCGGCACTACGCAAGAGCCGCCATGCTTCAGCAAGGTAAAGTACCACGCCCAGTCCCAACAACTGTCGGCGCCCTGCCGAAGGCCGCCAACCTTCTTGCGCCAAAACGCTTCGTCCCAAGCGGCGATGCGGCCTGTCTCGCGCAGGTTTCTGAAATCTTCTTCGAAGTTCGGAAGGATACGATCGTAGTAACGCCAGCGATCCGCCCAGGTGGCCCACCCCCACATGCGAGGATATCGCGATAACGAATGCCCAAGGACGTCCTCACGCGGGAAAAAGTTGTACCCCCCTACCATGAAGACGTCATCGCGCTCGCGATAGCGATCGAGCATCGCGGCGCAGAACGGAAAGAACGCGGGAACGGGAACGACGTCGTCCTCAAGCACGATGCCCTCGGAGACCTCTCCCAAGAACCAGTCGATGGCGCCGGTGAGCGACTCGACGACACCCACATGCTCGTCACGGAAGAGGGTTCGAAGCTCGCATGGCCAGTCTATCGCGGTTACGAGCTGCCGCGTGGCGGCGCAACGCTCGGCCTCTCCCTCGCGATCTGGACGAGGAGCGTTCGCGGAGACGTAGAGCACGCTGGGCCGAGCCTGACGGATGGCGGCGAAAACCTGCGCCGTGGTGTCCGGACGGTTGAAGGCGATTAGGAGAACCGGGGGAACCCTCATGCGAGACTCTTCTGACGCCATGAAAAATCCTACAACACGTCCGTACGCAGCGGATCACGGATCACGCCGAATCACATCGCAGTGGTCGGAACGATATCACCGCATCTGGCGACGTGTGCGACTTTGCGCGCGAAAGCGCTCTGGCAAGGCGTATGCCCGCGCAGACGCGGCGGTCGAGCGACGCCCATTCTGGGTCTGGTAGGGGTTTCCCGGTTGGCGAGGCCACTCGGGACCGATCCGTCCATACCGGCGCAGACGCCCTGACGGAACGTCGACGGCTCCGCGGCCGTCGGACGCCGGCGCGGTCGCGACAATCAGATCGGCTGCGCCGCCGGCTCTGGCCGTTGCGGGTGCGCCGTCTCCAGGCCCATGATCTCGACCAGCCGGCGGCGCGTGTGCTCTTGGGTGAAGTTGGCGAGCACCCGGGCGCGCCCCGCCTCCCCCATGGCGGCGGCGCGGGCAGGATCGGTCAGAAGCGCCGCCATCGCCTTGGCCATGCCCGGAACGTCGCGCTCGGCGACGAGCAACCCGGTTTCGCCGTCCGCCACCGCCTCGGGGATGCCGCTGTGGCGGGTGGCGACGACCGGTAGCGCTGCCGACATCGCCTCCAGGATCGACACCGGCAGCCCCTCCATGTCGCCATCGGCAGCGAGGACCGAGTGCTGAACGAACAACGCCGAGCGGCTCATCAGCGCCGCCACGGCCGCGTGCGGCTGGACGCCATGGAGGGTGACGACGTCGGCGAGCCGATGCCGTTGGATGACCTCCTCGCAGCGCGCACGGAGGTCGCCATCGCCGACCAGGTCGAGACGGGCGTGCGGCGCCGTCTCCCGGAGCATGGCGAACGCCTCCAGCGTCAGGTGCGGCGCCTTCTTCTCGGTGAGACGACCGACCGCGAGCACCCGCCCCGGTTCCCGTATGGTCGGCCTGAACACGTCTGGCTCGATGCCGCAGGGGCAGACGAAGAGCTTCTCCGCCGGGCAGCCGAGACCCCGGAGGTGGTCCGCGATGTACCGCGAGGGCGTCACGACGCCGGCGGACGCCGCGAAGAGCCAGGCGTAACGCCGCCGCCAACGCCGGCTCCGCGGCAGCCGCGTCGCGTCATAGCCGTGGAAATGAACATAGAGCTCGACCCCGGCGACGCGGGCGGCTCCGACGAGCTCGGCGCCAAGCCAGCCATACTCGGCGAGCAGAGTTTTGACGCCGTGCGTCGTCAAGAACGCGGCTGCGCGGTCGCGGTCAGGAGGCAGGAGACCGGGCTCGCTCGCGAGCCCCAAGGCCTCCGAACCGGCGCGCCACGCCTTGGCGAGGACCCCGGCATGATCGAGCGGAGCGAGGAGTGGAGCGTCGATGGGCAGCTCCGCCGAGGCCAGGTGGGAGAGGAGCACCGTGCGGCCGGGGGCGAGCTGCCGGGCGTGCGCCCGGATGAACGTCTCCGACGGAAGATCGAAGCGCGGCGCGGCGACGGCCAAGCGGTACTTTATGGACATCGGGATCTCCCCGTGCGCGGCGAATAGGGCGGGCCGCACCTTATTATATAAGCTATCCTGAAGTGTTACGGCCATTTGCGTCTTGAGCAACCATGCTGGGCGATGTTGACGAAGAGACCGTCCGCGACAGTGGGCATAGGCGCGGGTTGCGGAACCGAAGCGCGCACAGGTCATGGCGCAGGATCGCGCAGCGCCTGTCGCATCGCGACGCCCTTCGCCCCCAGGATGGGGCGGGCGCAGGTCGCGAGGGTCGGTCGACAGGGTCAGCGGGCGAAGAACACGCGGTCGTAGAAGTCGCTGTTCTGCCACCGCCACGCCGTCTCGACGATGTGGTCGAGGCTCGATCTCTGGGCTAGGTCCCGCCCGAAAAGGGTCTGCGCGGCGGTCGGATCGGCAACAAGGGCGGGCGGATCGCCCGGACGGCGCGGCGCGCTCTCGGACGGAACGGGGCGACCGGCGACGCGCGCCGCCGCATCGAGGACCTCGCGCACGGAATAGCCTCGCCCCACCCCAAGATTGAGCACCCGCGAGGCGCCGCCGGTCAGCAGGTGGCGCAGCGCTCGGACATGGGCCTCGGCCAGATCGCTCACATGGATGTAATCGCGGACCGCCGTGCCGTCGGGCGTCGGATAGTCCTCGCCCATGATCCGGATCGGGGGACGCCGGCCCGCGAGAGCGTCCACGGCGAGCGGCACCAGATGGGTCTCCACGTCGCGGCGCTCGCCGATCTCGCCCTCCGGATCGGCCCCGGCGGCGTTGAAGTATCGAAGCGCCACATGGCGCAGGCCATAAGCAGCGTCATAGTCGGCCAGCACTCGCTCGGCCATCAGCTTCGAGGCGCCGTAAGGGTTGATCGGCGCCGGCGGCGTGGTCTCGTCGATTGGCAACTGGGCGGGGGCGCCGTAGACGGCGCAGGTCGAGGAGAAGACGAAGGCGTTCACGTCGCGCGCACGGCAGACGTCGAGAACGCAGCAAAGCCCGGCGACGTTGGTCCGATAATAAAGGCTCGGCGCAGCCACGGACTCCCCGACCAGCGCGAGGGCTGCGAAGTGAAGCACGCCCACCGGCCGATGCGCGCGAAACACGTCGTGCAGCCTCGCGGAGTCGTGGATGTCGCCAAGCTCGAACGGGCCCCAGCGCACCGCCCAGCGATTGCCGATCGAAAGATTGTCGTAAGTCACGGGCACGAAGCCCGCTCGCGCGAGCGCCTTGCAAGCGTGGCTGCCGATATAGCCCGCGCCGCCCGTCACGATCACGCTGCCGCCCATCGTCCTCACCCCACGCCTGCACCGACCGACGCGTACATACCAGCGCGGCCGCGATCGGCGGAAGCGCCGGGGCGACACGCCGAGAGAGATCGCGCGGCACCGTTGCGCCAGCGTCAGCAAACGCCCACGCGGCCAGGGGCAGGAGTGCGCCCCTGCGGGTGGACAGGTTCCGGCGGCGTCTTTGACAGGGGCCCGAGCGTTGGGATTCTCGAACTACGGGGGCGAGATACCCCAACGCGCGCAAGCATGGCGGCTCCAAGCGCCGGATCTGGCGCAAGATACACCTTGGGATAGACGAGCAGACGCTGGAGGTCCGCGCCATTGAGGTCACACCAGCGACATCGGCGACGCGCCGATGCTGCCGGAACTCCTCAGCCAGATCGCCTCGCACCACGAGGTGGCGAGCGTCACCGCCGACGGGACCTACGACACGCGCAAGTGTCATGACGCCATCGCCGCGCGCGGCGCCGACGCAGTCATCCCGCCGCGCCGCAACGCAAAGCCCTGGAAGGAGACCACCCCGGGCGCGACGGCGCGCAACGAGGCCCTTCGGGCGTCACGCCGTCTTGGCCGCGCGATCTGGCGACGATGGAGCGGATACCACCGCCGAAGCCGCGCCGAGTCCAAGATGCATTGCGTCAAACTGCTCGGTCAGCGCCTCATGGCGAGGGACTTCGACCGTCAGGTCGCCGAGCTCCACGTCAGGGTCGCCGTCCTGAACCGCTTCACCGCCCTCGGCATACCCGTCACCGTGGCCGTGGGATGAGTCCGTCCGGGGAAAGGGGGACTCCGGCCACAATGCGATTTGCGCAACAGAGTCACCCGACCGCGAAAAATCCTCGGGCGGCGAACTCCGGCCAAATCTCTGGACGCCGTTCTCCGCGAAGCTCGAAAAGCTCCTGTTGCGGCGACCGGTTGGATCCGCTCGAACCCTCGGTCGCTATGATGGATCAGTCCGCCGCCCTTGGCGGGCCCGACGTCTTGTCCGCGACTGCGAGCAACTCGCCGCCGTCGCGGAGACCATCGCCGCCATCGCCGCCATCGCAACCGTCGTCAGGCGGGCGGCATGAGCCTTCTCAAATGCGCTCTTACCGATCGCCTGCGCGGCGCTGCTTCTGGCCTCGTTGCCAGCCCGAAGTGTAGACGCCCATCATCGCATTCACGGAAAACTTATTCCGCACCAAGTCGCTGGCTCGACGACCGCATGCTGCGCGCTGTGGATCATCGAGCGCAGAGATCACAACTGGGGCGACGGCTTCGGGGGCCAGTTGATCGACAACCTGGCCAGTCGAATTGTCGATGATCAGCTTCTCGATGTCATCGGTGCGCGACACGATGCAGAACGCCTCTGCGAGCATCGCCTCCATGACCGCGTTGGGCAGCCGCTCAGTGGCTTTGGTGGACAGGAACAGGAACACCTCTGCTTGGCGCAACTCGGAGAAAAGCCGTTCGCGGGTCAGGAGCCCCGTAAAGGTGACGCGGTCGACGAGACCTAGCGTCGCCGTGAGCGCCTCCAACGCCTGCCGCTCGGCCCCGTCGCCGGCGATCACGAGCGAAGCCTCGGGCCGCTCCGCTGCAACCAGGGCGAAAGCGCGGATGACGAGGTCGATGTTCTTTTCCTTCTGGAAATTGGAAGCGGTGCAGATTCGGCCTGGCACCCGGTCTACCGGCGCCTGATCGGCGAGATCGAGGGGCACTCCCCAATGCGCGATGGTCACTCTGTCCGTCGAGACGCCGAGACTGGCGATGAGCGGCAGATTGGCCTCTGTCGCGGTCCAGATGCTGTCGGCGATCGCCGCTGCGCGACCGGAAAGCCCGAATGGCCGCGGCAACAGATCGTAGTTGCCGAGAAACAGTGAGCGATGCACGCTCGGGAAGAAACGCGCGCCCGCGAGGAGGACCATCGACGGGTAGTGCCCCCAAAACGCATGCACCACATCCGGGGGATCGTCACGTAACCGGGCGCATATCTCGACCACGCGCGGCAGAAGAATGACGGACTTGGCGAGCTCCTCTGGGCGACGCCACAGGTGACGAAGAATCAGTCCGAGCACGTAGAGGGCCATGCCCCAATTGCGCGGGCTGGCGATCGCCGCCGCGGTTTCCCTGCTTGGATGCGCTACGGCCGGCAGGTCGAGCCGATAGCGGCGGACGGTCTCGGCATGGTCGGGTTGACGACCGCGCAAGGCATACACGTCGACCTGATGACCATTCGCCTCGTGGGCCTGCACGTTCGAGATCGCCCAAGGCTGCAAGGGCATGGGGTAAGTCATAAACAAGCACGCGATACGCAAAGTGTCCAACCTCTGTTCTTTCGTCATTGGGAGACCGCTCGTTTCTCAGCCGCCGCTACGATAGGGTGCCACCTATCGCGACGCCAGTGGATTGGCTCGAATCTCTCACCAGCGTCTGGAGCGCCTTCCGAGGCGACGTGTTCGACGTGTGAGCGAATGAGGCGGCGGCACTGGACCCGATCCGCCTCTTGAGGGTCTTGCTCCGCAATTTCATTCATAACTCATTGCAGAAAAATCGTTTTTTATTTTGGCTGATCGTCCAACCCTCGCGCCGCAGCTGCACATGGACACGGCGCGCTCCCTATCGGAGCCGCGTCTCGCAGATTTTCCTGATCCTCGCCTCCAGCGGGGTTCGCCCGGGGCGGCGCTCGACAGCACCGCCCTCGCTGTCGGATTTGTCATGCTCCAGATCGTCCACACGGCCCAGGCGGTCGGGTCGCCCCGAGGTCCGCGCTATTCGGCCGCCGCCGCACGCAACGCCGCCAAGTCGAGGCCCTGATCCTCGGCGATCGCCTCGAGCCGCGGGAGCATCCCCGGCGCGATCCGCTCCCAGAAGGCGAAGATCGCCGCGGTGTTCACCGCCGACCGCCAGCCTCGCCGGCGGAAGTCCTCACGGTCGACCTCGTCGCGCACGCCTCTCAAGAACTGCCGTCGGTCGGCGTCGCGCTGGGTCGGGTTGCGCGCCGCAACCAGCGCCTCGACGGCGTCGAAGCAGGCGACACGATGGGTCCGGCGCAAGGTCGCGAGCGTCTCGCGCGCCGCCTCGGCGCTTGCGGCTGCCACTCTGGCGGGGGCGGGCGCAGTGCGGCGAGCGGGTGACGGCACGCTCACGCGCCAGTCGTCACGCAGGGCCGCCGACAGATAGCCGACCGGCGAGCCGCGCACCCGACCCCGCCGCGCCGCGGCGGCGACGTAGTCGAGCTTCTCGGCGACATAGGGCGCGCCGTGCTCGTCGAGCCACTGGCGCGCGAGCCGGTCCGACACACCGAGCGCGCGCATCCTGTCGCGCAACGCCGCCGTCTCGTCATCGGCCGTCACCCCATGCTCGACCACCGGCCCCTGCGCGATCTCGCGCATCAGGAAACGGACATGGGACACGACCCGGCCCTGCCGGCGGAACTCGGGGCTCACGACGATGTTGGAGACTGCGTTCACCTCCGCGACGGCCGGCTTGATGATCTTGGCATTCAGATGCTTGAAGTTCCGGTAGTAGGCGCTGTCGTGCACTCCCATGAGCCGGCGAAATATCTCGATCTCCCACCAGCCCGTGGACCCCGTTCGCACGAAGCGGTAGCAGTTCTCGTAGAGCGCGAGCGCGTGGCCCGAGCTGAACTCGCGCTGGATGCTCAGATTTATCAGCGCGAAGATCTTCGGGTCGTGGAGCTTCTCGGCCAGAGCGGGCGAGTAGGCGTATTCGCAAACGCCGTTGCGGAGCCTGGCCGAGGCGAGCAAAGCGGAGACGCCCCATTCGCGGCCTCCGTCGTCATTGAGCATGTCCCACTCGGCCGTCGTCTCGACGAGCGCGCGCAGCGCCTCCTTGAGCGTATCGGTGTCGTTAGAGTTGTAGCCGATCATCACGCACAGCGTACGGGCGTCGATCACGTGGCTTCGCCGCGACAGGAGCCCGTCATAGGCGTTGAGCAGCAGCACGTTTGCGAGCTTGCGCTGCAGGAGGCTGAGCTTGCCGCTGACATGGATCGCGGCGACATTCTTCTTCACGCTCTCGCGCCTGAGCGCGCCGCGCAGAGTCTCGCGCGCCTCGGTCGCGCTCCCCGTCGCTCCGTCCCTCGCCGCCATCGATGTTTTCCCACATTCCTCCAGGGTCATCGGTGGCGAATGAAGGACCCGGCGTCAACCGACATTTCAGGTGCCTTTCGCCCCCTCCGCGCCAGTCGTTGCGCCACCGGCCGCTCTCCGCCGGCGAAGGCGCCTGTCTGCGGGATCAAGCCCGCGGCGCCGAAGGCTCCCGGATACGGGCGCCTCGGGTCGTTGGGGCGTTTTCGGCGCCGTTCCGCCATCGCGACGACCACGCGCGCCCCCACTCCCGCAGACTGGCGCCGTTTTTCCCGCGCCAAGGCGCCGTTCATCCCGCATGCGGGTTCCTGTCATCCCGGTCCGAGGCGCCGTAGAGCCCGGAGTCGGGCGCCGATCCCGGTCTATCTGACTGTTTCAAAAAACATTTCTGTCCCTAAAGGTTCTAAACATACTCAAAAGACTCAAATTTTGTTTTGTGTCGAAGCGGATTAATGTTCGTTAAAACAAATGAAGCGTGATAATACCCGCACATCACGAATTCAGTGTAATCTCCGGCGGTGAACTCTCGACGGAATCAGACCGTGACGGCGACGACGCCATCCTATCAGGCCATCGATCCGATCGACGCGGCCGACAAGGTCGGCGACGCCGTCGACATTCGTGGTTTCGCCTACGCCGCGGCGCTGTGCGGGCGTGGACGTAAGGATCTCGAACTGCGCGGTTACGCGCCCGACGGGCGGAAGCGGCTGCGCCGCTTCTCGATCTGGGAGATCACGCGCTGGATGATTCCCGTCGCGCCCGCGCATCTGCGCCGGGTGCTCGCCGCCAATCCCGATCTGCCCCAGGGAGAAGCGGAGACCGAGCGCGGGGCGCGCTGGTTCACGCTCGACGAGGTGCTGGCGCTCCGCGCGCACTTCGCGGCCGAAGGCTCCAAGACCAAGCGCTATCTGCCCTATCGCCCAGCCGGTGTGCTGGCGAAGATCGTGGCGGTCGCGAATTTCAAGGGCGGCGTCGGCAAGACGTCGACCGCCGCGCATCTGGCTATGTCGGCAGCGCTGGACGGGTATCGCGTGCTCGTGGTCGATCTGGACAGCCAAGCGTCGATAACTTCGATATTCGGCGGGGTGGTCGAAGACGAGTGGCGTACCGCCTTCGCGCTCATCGCGCGCGATTTCGCGCGCGAAATCGAGGCGGAGCGCGGCGGGGACGGTCTCGACGAGACGTTGACGGAGGCGCTCAGGATCCAGTCCGACCATGTGATCCAGCGGACGCATTGGCCGAACGTGGACCTGATCGGCGCGCAGCTCAACCTCTACTGGGCCGAGTTCCAGATACCGGTCTGGCGCATGACGCTGCGGCGCTGGCGACTTTGGGACGCGCTGATGCGGTTCTTCGAGACGGACGGGGTCCTCGATCGCTACGACGTGGTGATCGTCGACACGCCTCCCGCGCTTGGGTACCTGACGATCAACGCGCTCTCGGCGGCCGACATCCTGATCGTGCCCCTCGGCGCCTCTTATCTCGAATTCGAGAGCACTGGGCGCTTCTTCGACATGCTTTATACGACTTTCGCCTCGATCGAGGACGGGGAGAACGAGGCGAACCGCGCGCTCGGCCTGCCGGAGGTCAAGTTCGAGTGGGACGCGGTGCGCGCGATCATCACGCGCTACGATCCAGCGCAGCAGGCCGATCTCGCCAACGTGATCCAGGCCTATATCGGAGAGTTCACCGCCGCTCACCGGCAGGAGTTCACTGCGCTGGTCGGACAGGCGGGCGAACAGGTCAAGGGGATCTACGAGGCCGACTATCGCGGGTTCAACCGCGACACCTACCTGCGCGGGCGCGAGACGTTCGACCGCACCTACGCGGAGGTGAAGGCCCTCGTCGTCGGCGCCTGGCAGCGCGATCACGCGGCGGCGGGGGACGCGAACCGCGAGGCGGCCGTCGATGGCTAGGCGCAGGCGGCTCCATCCGCCAACGCCGCAAGACCTCGCGTCGATCCGCGCCGTCGCCAGCGCCCCGCTGGGCGCGCGGGCGCCGCTCGAAGTGCCCGGCGCCCCGTCGATCGTCCCACCGATCGCCCTCGTCGCCGCCGACGCGGCAGCGGCGCAACAGCGCGAGATCGCGACGCTGCGCGACGACGCGGCGCGCCTGCGCGCCGAGGCCGACCGGCTTGCGGCGGCGGAGGCGGCCGGGCTCGTGATCCGCGACGTCCCTCTCGACGAGATCGACGTCGACTATCTGGCGCGCGACCGCCTTCCGCGAGTCGAGGACGACGAGGCGGCGCGCGCGTTGCGCCGGTCGATCGAGATCCACGGGCAGCGGACCCCGATCGAACTCGCCGTCCTCGAAGCGGACGCCGCGCTGCCCTACGGACTGGTGTCGGGCTACCGGCGCCACGCCGCATTGCAGCGTCTCGCGCGGGACACGGGCGAGAGCCGCTGGCGGACGGCCCGCGCGATCGTGCGCACGCCGCTCACGATCGGCGCGGCCTTCGTCGCAATGGTCGAAGAGAACGAGATCCGCGAGAGTTTGAGTTATTTCGAGCGCGGGCAGGTCTGCGTCCGCGCCGCGGAGCAGGGCGCCTTCGCGAGCGTCGATGCCGCGCTCGACGCGCTGTTCCAGACGGCGAGTCCTGCGAAGCGCTCGAAGATCCGCAGTTTCGTGCTGATCGCCGAGGCCGTCGGCGACCTGCTTTGGCAGCCCCAGGCGCTCGGCGAGCGGCTCGGCCTCAGGATCGCCGGCGCGATCCGCGCCGGACACGGCGGCGCGCTCCGGCGCCATCTCGGCGAACGCGCGGCAGCGCCGCGCGATGCGGCGGCCGAGCAGGCCGCGCTCGCCGATTTTCTCGCCGGTCTGCGCGTCCCGCGGGCGCGGCGCGCGGCCGATGGCGCCGACGGCGACGGCTGCGGGACTGCGCGCGCGGTCGGAGACGCGTCGATCCGGCTGCGCCGGCGCGGGGAGAGCCTCGTGGTGGAGATCGCCGGCGCCCCGTCGCGGGAAACGTTCGACGCAGCCGTGCTCAACGCCCTCGCCGCGTTGCTCGCCGGTGGCGAATGATCTCGCGGGATTTCGCGCGCGAAACAGTCGCGATCCCGTATTCGGGCGCCTTCAGACCAGAGGCGCGACGCCCGCGCGATCGATGTCGAAGAGCGCGCCCCGATCGGTTATAGCGGCCCCCATGTCGTTCGCCGCGCGCCTAGAGGAAGTGAACCTGTGAATAGCATCGATCCTCACCGCCCGTCGCCGCGAGGCGGTCGCCGTCGTCTCGCCGCGCTCCTGATCGCAGCGTTTCTCCCACTGGCGGCGGCAGCGCCCGCCGCGGCGCAGTATCGCCTCGCAGGTGGCGACCGGATCCGCGTCACGGTGCTCGGCGCGGTCGAGCTCTCCGGCGAGACCGAGGTCGACATCGACGGTTATGTCCGACTCCCCGTCTTCGGCTCCGTGGAAGCTGTCGGTCGCGACGTCGCCGAACTTGAGCAGGCGTTGCGCGACGCGGTGGCCGGTCGGGTGTACAAGCGCGTCGGAGCCGACGGGGCGCCGATCTTCGCCTCTGTCGAGCCGGACGACGTCTTTGCGAGCGTCGCGCTCTACCGACCGGTCTACGTCACCGGCGCCGTCACGCGCGGCGGCGGCGCGGTGGTGTTCCGTCCCGGAATGACGGCGCGCGCCGCGATCGCGTCGGTGGGCGGGATCGGCGAGCAGACGACGAACGAGGACATCCGCCGTGCTGCGCCGCGTCTGAGAGGCGAGGAGCGCACTCTCGCCTACGAGATCGGTCGGCTCGTCGCGGAGCTCTGGCGGCTGGACGCCGAACTCGCGGAGATCGCTGAGCCGGAGCCTCCGCAGGACGCGCGCGTGCCCTTGCGCACGGAGGTGTTCGACGCGCTCCTCGCCGCGCAACGGGCGAATCTGAAGACCTCGGTCGCGACGACGGCCGAGAGGCGCGCCTACTTCGCCGCCGCGCTCGAGCAGGTGAACCAGCGGATCGAGATTTTGCGCGCGCAGCGTCAGAACCAGGTGGCCGCGGCCGAGTTCGACGCGGAGGAGCAGGAGCGCGTCGAGACGCTGTTCCAGCGCGGCGTCGTGCCGGTCTCGCGGCTCCTCGACACTCGTCGCGCACAGCTCCTGTCCTCGAGCCGGCTGCTCGAGACCGACAACAATCTCGAGCGCGTCCTACTGGAGAAAGTCCGCATCGAGAGCGACGAGAAGCTCTACGAAGAGGACCGTGTCCGACTGATCTACGACGCCACGACTCAGGCGCGCGCGCGTCTGGAAGCCGCGCTCGCGCGACTGGCGGCGGTGCGGGAGGAGTTGAGCGTCACGGGAGAACTCGTCCTTGAGCTCGATGGCGCGCAAGAACGGACGGCCATCCTGAACGTCTATCGCGGCGCCGAGATCCTTCCCGACATCGGCCCCGAACTCGCGCTTGAACCGGGCGACATCGTCGAGGTCGTCGTCGAGCTGCTTGACCCGACCGCCGAGATACGCTGAAGGAAGCGATGCCCGCAGGCTACAGCGCCGGTCGTGCGGCGTCATTCGCGCTCAAATTTCTTGGCTATGGGCGAGGCCTCCGGTTATGCCTCGCCGCATCGCAGCAAAAGCGTGGCGCTCCTTCCGTGGCGCGCGCTTTGACGGAAGGGTCCCCGCTATGCGCATCGCGATGATCGGCACGGGCTATGTCGGCCTCGTCTCGGGCGTTTGCTTCTCCGATTTCGGGCACGAGGTCGTCTGCGTCGACAAGATCGCGACCAAGATCGACATGCTGAAAAACGGGCAAGTGCCCATCTACGAACCGGGCCTCGATGCGATGCTCGAGAAGAACGTCGCCGCAAGGAGGCTTTCCTTCACGACCGACATCGTCGAAGCGGTCGCCGGCGCGGACGCGGTCTTCATCGCCGTCGGCACGCCGACCCGGCGCGGCGAGGGTCACGCGGACCTCACCTATGTCTACGCCGCCGCCGAGGAGATCGCCCACGCGCTGACCGGCTACGCCGTCGTCGTGGTGAAGTCGACCGTGCCGGTCGGGACCAACCGCGAGGTCAAGCGGATTGTCGAGAAGGCGCGTCCCGGCTTCGCCTTCGACGTGGCCTCCAATCCGGAATTTCTGCGCGAGGGCGCGGCGATAGAGGATTTCATGCGCCCCGACCGCGTCGTCGTCGGCGCCGAGACCGACCGCGCGCGCGAGGTCATGCGCGCGCTCTATCGCCCGCTCTCCCTGCGCGAGACGCCGATGGTGTTCACCACGCTCGAGAGCGCCGAGCTGATCAAATACGCGGCCAACGCCTTCCTCGCGACCAAGATCACCTTCATCAACGAGATGGCCGATCTGTGCGAGAAGGTCGGCGGCGACGTGCAGGACGTGGCCCGGGGCATGGGCCTCGACGGCCGCATCGGCTCGAAGTTCCTGCATGCGGGCCCGGGCTACGGCGGCTCGTGCTTCCCCAAGGACACGCTGGCGCTGGCGCGCACCGGCCAGCAGTTCAACAGCCCGATCCGCATCGTCGAGACCGTCATCGAGGTCAACGAGAAGCGCAAGCGCAGCATGGTCGACCGGGTGCTGGCGGCGCTCGACGACCGGGTGGCGGGGAAGAAGATCGCGGTGTTCGGCGTCACCTTCAAGCCCGAGACCGACGACATGCGCGACGCGCCGGCGCTCGCCATCGTCCCCGCGCTGATCGGCGCGGGCGCCTCGGTGGCGATCGTCGACCCGCACGGCCGCAAGGAGGGCGAGGCGATGATGCCCGGGGCCTCCTGGGCAGAGGACCCCTACGAGGCGGCGAAGGGCGCGTCGGCCATCGTGGTGATCACCGAATGGAACATGTTCCGCGGCCTCGACCTCAGGCGCCTGCGCGGCGTGATGGCGGGCGAGGCGCTCGTCGACATGCGCAACGTCTACCGTCCCGATGAGGCGGTCGCGGCCGGCTTCGCCTACAGCTCGATCGGCCGCCCGGCCGTCGGGCCGCTCGCCCGGGCGGCGGAGTAGGGAGGCGACGCGCCGGAGCGCCAGGAGCGCAAGCGGAGCGCGACCGAGGTCGCGCTCCGGATTCTCGTGATCGACGCCTAGCGGATGCGACGCCGGCGCCCGCTCCTCAAGGCCGACATAGGAAAACAGCGCCCGCTCCGCCGCTCCGATCGGCGCATCCCACCCTCGCCGCCTTCCACAGAAGCGATGCAATCACTGGAGCGCCGGATAAGGGTTCCGACGAAAATTTCTCAGACTTTCATCTTTGAATTGAATGCCACATCTCAATATCTCTCTCATAGTATTCTGTGACAAACTGATGTGTTAACTCTGTGTCAAATAACTCAAAAATCTCCTTTGAGGGTTTTCTTGATTTGAATAGAGCGTAAGCCAACTCACGCATGCGATTTCTGGCGTAC
>NZ_DAIQNN010000068.1:0-16574 GCF_036788415.1 Rubrimonas sp.
CGCGGTAGGCGGCGCCGTTGGCGCAGTCGATCACCACCTTCAGCCCGTCGAGCCTGAGCCCCTTGGGAAAGCTCGCCTTCACCACCTCGACATAGCGCGCCACGCCGCCGTCGATGCGCCTGGCCCGGCCGATGCGCCCGTCCGGCGCCAGCGGCGAGGGGGTCGCGATCTCGGCCTCGATCGCGTCCTCCTCGGCGTCGGACAGCTTGAAGCCGTCCGGCCCGAACAGCTTGATGCCGTTGTCGGCGAAGGGGTTGTGGGAGGCCGAGAGCATCACGCCCACGTCGGCGCGCATGGAGCGCGTCAGCATCCCCACCGCCGGCGTCGGCACCGGGCCGAGCAGCATCACGTCCATCCCCCCGGAGGTGAAGCCGGCCTGCAGCGCGCTCTCCAGCATGTAGCCCGAGAGCCGCGTGTCCTTGCCGATCACCACGCGCCCCGAGCCGCCCTCGCGCCGGAACCGCCGCGCCGCGGCCCGGCCGAGCGCGAGCGCCACCTCGGCGGTCATCGGGTGGACGTTGGCCGCGCCGCGCACCCCGTCTGTGCCGAACAGTCTCGCCATGGGCCGGGCTCCCCTCGTCGCGGATTGAGCATGTCCACGCCTTATGGCGCCTCGCCGTGGGGAAGTTGAGCCCCGGACGCGGCTGGGCGGGCGCTTCGGGGCGAGCGATCTGGGCGGGTGATCTGGGCGGGCGATCTGGGCCGCGCCGCGCGCGCCCTTCCAACGACCCGCCAGCGCGGCGTAGAACAGCTGCGGTCGCCGTTCACAAGGAGCCTTCCCGATGACTGCGCATCCCCTCGCCGTCGTGGTGCTGGCCGCCGGCGTTGGCAGCCGGATGCGCTCGGATCTGCCGAAGCCGCTGCACTTGGTCGGCGGCCTGCCGCTTCTCGGTCACGCGCTCAAGGCGGCCCGGGCGCTCGGCCCCGCCCGCCTCGTCGTGGTGGTCGGGCCCGGAGAGGCCGGCGCGCAGGTCGCCGCGGCCGCGCGGGCGCTGGCGCCGGAGACCGCGGTCGCCGAGCAGCCGGTCCAGCGCGGCACCGGGGACGCGGTCGCCTGCGCCCTGCCTGCGCTCGCGGGTTTCGACGCCGGGACCGCGCTGGTGATCTACGCCGACACGCCGCTGCTGCGCGCCGACACGCTGGCGGCCATGGCCGCGGCGCGGGCGACGGGCGTGGGCGTCGTGGCGCTCGGCTTCGAGCCGCCTGAGCCGGGCCGCTACGGCCGGCTGATCCTTGAGAAGGACGGGGCGCTTGCGCGCATCGTCGAGGCGGCGGACGCGACGCCCGAGGAGCTGGCGACGCGGCTCTGCAACGCGGGCGCCATGGCGGTGGACGCCGCGCGTCTGCCCGGCTGGCTCGCGCGGCTGGAGCCGGGCAACGCCCAGGGCGAGCTCTACCTCACCGACCTCGTCGGCCTCGCCCGCGCCGACGGGGCGGCCTGCGCGGTCGCGCGCTGCGGGGTGGACGAGGCGATGGGCGTCAACAGCCGCACTGAGCTCGCCGCCGCCGATGCCGCCTTCCAGGCGCGCGCGCGGTCGGCGGCGATGGCGGCGGGCGCGACGCTGACGGCGCCGGAGACGGTCTTCTTCTCCCACGACACCGCGCTCGGACGCGACGTGACCGTGGCGCCGAACGTCGTGTTCGGTCCCGGCGTCGGGGTGGAGGACGGCGCCGAGATTCGCGCCTTCTCCCATCTCGAGGGCTGCGCGGTGCGCGCGGGCGCCGTCGTCGGCCCTTTCGCGCGGCTGAGGCCCGGCGCCGAGATCGGCCCAGGCGCCAATGTCGGCAATTTCGTCGAGGTCAAGAACGCGGCGCTGGGGGAGGGGGCCAAGGCCAACCACCTCGCCTATCTCGGCGACGCCTCGGTGGGAGCGGGGGCCAACATCGGCGCGGGAACGATCACCTGCAACTACGACGGCGCCAGCAAGCACCGCACCGAGATCGGCGCCGGCGCCTTCATCGGCTCCAACAGCGCGCTGGTGGCGCCGGTGACGGTCGGGGCCGGCGCCTACGTCGCGTCCGGCTCCGTGATCACCCGCGACGTGGCGCCTGATGCGCTGTCGATCGCGCGGGCCCGTCAGATCGACAAGCCGGGCCTCGCCGCCGTCCTGCGCGCGCGGCTGCGGCGCGCGACGGGTCGTTGATGGAGCCCTCGCACGCCGCGGCGTTCTGGGCGCTGCTGCCGCCGTCGGCGCCGGCGCTGTTCACGCTCTGCCTTCTGGCGGCGACCTTCGCGATGTTCGTGCGCGAGCGCCATCCGCCGGAGCTGACGGCGCTCGCGGCGCTCGGGGCGCTGCTGGCCGCGGGCGTGCTCGAGGCGGGCGAGGCCTTCGCGGCGATGGCCAATCCCGCCCCGGTCACCATCGCCTGCATGTTCGTGCTGTCGGCGGCGCTGGTGCGGGCGGGCCTGCTTGAGATGGTGGCGGCCCCGCTGATCGCAGGCGCGGCGCCGCGCCCGCGCCGCACGATCGCGCTGTTCGCGCTGCTGCTGGCGGCGAGCTCGGCGGTGATGAACAATACGCCCGTCGTGCTGGTGATGATCCCGATCGCGATCCGGCTGGCCGAGGCGCTGGGGAGCTCGGCGTCCAAGCTGCTGATCCCGGTTTCCTACTGCGCGATTCTGGGCGGTCTGTGCACCATGATCGGCACCTCGACCAACCTGCTTGTGGACGGGGTCGCCCGCCAGCACGGGCTGGCGCCGTTCACGCTGCTGGAGATCACGCCGCTCGGGCTGATCCTGCTCGGGGTGGGGCTGGCCTATCTGGCCACGGCGGGCCGGTTGCTGCTGCCCGGCCGCGCGACGCCGGGGGAGGCGGCGCGCGGCGCGCGGGGTCTGCGCTTCATGACCGAGGTGGCGATCCCCGAGGGCTCCTCGGTGATCGGCCGCACCCTGGCGGAGGTCGATCTGTTCCGCCGCGAGGGTCTGAGCGTGGTCGACGTGATCCGCGGCGACGACAGCCTGCGGCGCGACCTCGCCGCGGTGCGGCTCGAGGAGGGGGACCGCGTGGTGCTGCGCACCGGGGCGCACGCGCTGATCGACCTGCGCCAGAGTCGCGGGCTCAAGACCGTGGACCGCGTGGGCCAGCGCGGCAGCGTCACGGTCGAGGCGCTTGCGGGGCCGGAGTGCTCGCTGATCGGGCGCTCGCTGGGTCGGCTGCGGCTGAGGCGGCGCTACGGCGTCTATCCGCTCGCCGTGCATCGCCGCGGACCGATGGAGCGCGGACGGCTCGACGACGTCGTGGTGCGGCTCGGCGACACGCTGATGCTGGAGGGCGACCCCGACGACATCCGCCGCATGGCCGAGGACGTGGGGCTCGCCGTGCTGTCGCGCCCCGTGGCGAGGGCCTACCGGCGCGAGCGGGCGCCGCTGGTCGCGGCGGTGTTTCTCGCCGTGGTCGGGCTGTCGGCGTTGAACGTGGCGCCGATCGCCACGCTTTCGCTCGTGGGCGCGGTCACGGTGCTGATGACGCGCTGCGTCGACATCGAGGAGGCCTACGCCGCGGTGGACGGCCGGCTGCTTGCGCTGATCCTGGCCATGCTCGGCTTCGGCGCGGCGCTGGAGAAGACCGGCGCGGTGGGCATGCTGGCGGAGGCGGCGGCGCCGTGGCTGGCCGGCGTGCACCCGATGCTGGCGCTCTGGGGCCTGATCCTCGCGGCTTCGCTGCTGACGGAGGCGGTGACCAACAACGCCGTCGCGGTGGTGATGACGCCGGTGGCGGTCGCGCTGGCCGAGAGCCTCGGCGTCGATCCGCGGCCGTTCGTGGTGGGCGTGATGGTGGCGGCCTCGGCCAGCTTCGCCACCCCGATCGGCTACCAGACCAACACGCTGGTCTATGCGCCGGGCGGCTACCGCTTCAGCGACTTCCTGCGCGTGGGCGCGCCGCTCAACCTGCTGGTCGGCGCCGTCGCCGCGCTGGTGATACCGGTCTTCTGGCCCCTGGTCGCCATGCGCTAGGGCCGTTCCGGCCGCGCCTGGCCCCGCCGTCGCCCGCCACGCGCCGATGGCGACGGCGGGGCCGGGCGGCGCGGGCGCGCTCACGACGGGGGCCGCGCTGAAATACGAAGTGACCGTCGGCGGGCTTTGCCCGGTCCGCGGGCGACGCTAAGAGGGCCCCCTGCGCCCCGGTCCGGAGACCCCACCATGTGCGGCATCATCGGCGTTCTGGCGCGGGACCGCCTGGCGGCGCCGCTGATCCTCGCCGCGCTCAAGCGGCTGGAGTATCGCGGCTACGACAGCGCCGGGATCGCCGTGCTGGACGACGCGGGCGCGATGCGCCGCCTACGCGCGCCGGGCAAGCTCGACGCGCTGGTCGCCGCCCATGACGCGACGCCGCTGCCCGGCTGCGCGGGGATCGGCCACACCCGCTGGGCGACCCACGGCGCGCCGACCGAGGCCAACGCCCATCCGCACAGGGCCGGGCCGGTCGCGGTGGTGCACAACGGCATCATCGAGAACTACCGCGAACTGCGCGACGAACTGCGCGACGACGGCGCGACGTTCGAGAGCGAGACCGACACCGAGGTCGTCGCACAGCTCGTCGCGCGCGAGATGCGCCGCGGCCTCGGCCCCACCGACGCGGCGGCCGCGACGCTGAAGCGTCTCCGCGGCGCCTTCGCGCTGTGCTTCCTGTTCGAGGGCGCCGCCAACCTGCTGGTCTGCGCGCGGCGCGGGTCGCCGCTGGCGATCGGCTACGGCGAGGGCGAGATGTTCGTCGGCTCCGACGCGCTGGCGCTGGCGCCGCTGACCACCCGCATCGCCTATCTGGAGGAGGGCGACTGGGCGGCGGTCACCGCCGACGGGGTCCATGTCTTCGACGACACGGATCGCCCCGTCCAGCGGCCGATCCGCAACGTGGCGGTCGAGGCGGCGAGCGCCGACAAGGGCGGCCATCGCCACTTCATGGCCAAGGAGATCCACGAGCAGCCGGCCACGACCGCCGCCGCGCTCGCCTACCACATCGCGCCGGGCCGCGACGCCGCCGCCGGACCGGCCGCCGTTCTGGACTGGGCGGGCATCAGCCGGGTGACGCTGGTGGCCTGCGGCACGGCCTTCTACGCCTGCCAGGTCGCCAAGTGGTGGTTCGAGACCATCGCCCGCCTGCCTGCGGAGATCGACATCGCCTCGGAGTTCCGCTACCGCGAGCCGCCGATGCCGGCGGGCGGCGTGGCGGTGTTCGTCAGCCAGTCGGGCGAGACCGCGGACACGCTGGCGGCGCTGCGCTACGCCCGCGCCCAGGGGCAGACGATCGTCGCCGTGGTGAACGTCGAGACGTCCTCGATCGCGCGCGAGGCGGACGTGACGCTGCCGCTGCGCGCCGGCCCGGAGATCGGCGTGGCCTCGACCAAGGCGTTCACCGGCCAGCTGATCGCGCTGGCCGCCGCCGCGCTCGTCGCGGCGCGGATGCGCGGCGCCATCGAGGCGGCGGAGGAGGCGCGGCTCGTCGCGGCGCTCTGCGCCGTTCCGGCCGCGCTGGCCGACGTGATCGCCCGGGAGCCCGAGATCGCGCGGCTCGCCGCTGAGATCGCGCTGGCGCGCGACGTGCTCTATCTCGGCCGCGGCCCGATGCAGGCGCTGGCGATGGAGGGCGCGCTCAAGCTCAAGGAGCTGACCTACGTCCACGCCGAGGGCTACGCCGCGGGCGAGCTCAAGCACGGCCCGATCGCGCTGGTGGACGACCGCACGCCGGTGGTGGTGCTGGCGCCGGCCGACCGGCTGGCGGAGAAGACCATCTCCAACATGCAGGAGGTGATGGCGCGTCAGGGCAGGGTGGCGCTGATCTCGGACGCGGCCGGCCACGCCATGGCCGGCGAGGGCGTCTGGCGGCGGCTGGAGCTGCCGACGGTGGATCCGTTCGTCGCGCCGATCGTCTACGCCGCGTCGGTCCAGCTGCTCGCCTACCACGCCGCGGTCGCCCGCGGCACCGACGTCGACCAGCCGCGCAACCTTGCGAAGTCGGTCACCGTCGAGTGATCCGCCCGGCCCGTCGCGGCGTCGTGTAAAATGACAAAAAAGTTTGCTCACGGACAAAAATGTTTGCTCACGGACAAAAAACTTTGCTCCTGACAGGAACCTGCTAGACTGCCTCCCGACGACTGGGATCGGGGAGGTGCGCCATGCCACGCAGCTGGTACGGTTTCGACGAAGCGAAGATCGCCCGGTTCCTGAAGGAAGGACGGGGCGTCGGCGCAGGCGCCGACTATACGCCTTGGCTCACGGTGCAGAGCGTCCCTTCGCGGGGCCGGAGCCACCGTTTCGAAGGACGCATCACGGGTCGGGTTCATCACCTACTCTCCGACCTCGAATACCGTGCGTTCCTGATCTACGACTGGTCCGATGCGGTTTCGGACATCCGTGAGCAGTTCCCGCTCGATCGCGACGACACCAGGCGCATCGCGGCGGCCATGGGGGTCTCTCACCCTGCCGACGCCAAGTCGAAGGTTGATCTCGTCATGACGACCGATCTCGTCATCGACTTCGCCAAGCCTGAAGGCCCCGCCATGGTGGCCCGATCCGTCAAGCCCTCTTCTGAACTCAAGAAGCCTCGCACCCTCGAGAAGCTCGAGATCGAGCGCCGTTATTGGGCTGAGCGCAGCGTCGACTGGGGGATCGTCACCGAGCGTGAACTCCCGGAAACCCTCGTACGCAATCTCGTGAAGCTCGCAGGCTATCGAAGTATTCAGGAAGGCGCTTCGACGGGGATCGTCGGCCGGATCGATCGAGAGCATGGCGTGTGGACCGAAGCGAACCTCCGGGAATTCTGTACAGCGATGGACGCCCGCTTCGCGCTCGAGACCGGCCGCGCGCTGGAGATCGCGTATCACCTGCTCGCAACCGGTGCGTGGACGACAGATCTTCATGAGACGATCGACGAAACCACGCCGCTTGCCCGCTTCATGCGGCGCGGCGCGTCGGCGCAGAGCGCGTCGGCATGACCGGCATCGCGCCGTGCGAGGTGTTTCGGCTCGGCGAGAATATGCCGCGGGAGCGGGTGCTCTGGATCGACCGCCCCCATGGCCAGCTCGTCACCATCGACATCGATGCGCCGAGAGCTCTGCCGGCGCTGCGCGCGATCGAGGAGATTGCGCAGCTCCTCGACGAAGGTGTTGCGCTGCGCCTCGACGATCCATGGCTGCGCCCTGTCCTTGAGGAAGCGCTGCCGCCCGCATGGCGTGATCGGCGCGACATGTCCTGGAGGCTCATCGAACCGCTCGTCCGCGCGCAGCCGGACACGTTTTTTGAAGCGCGGCGCGCGGCCCTGACGGCGGAGATCGCGGCGAAGGAGGGAAGCAACCGGTTCACGATCTACCGCCTCCTGCGGCGTTACTGGCAAAGGGGCATGACGCCGAACGCGCTGCTGCCAGACTACGCAAAGAGCGGCGGCCCTGGAAAATCCAAGAGCGCCTCTGACCGGAAGCGGGGCATGCCGCCTCGTAACGGCCCCGACGGGTTGAACATCACTCCCGAAATACGTGAATCATTCAAAATAGCCGTTCAGAGGTACTACGCAAAAAAGAAGAACATGATCCTATCGGATTGCTACAACGAATTATTGGACGAATTTTTCACGGATTTGATTATGGACGAAAAGACGGGGCGCCAAAAGGGCGTTCAGCGCGATCCGTGTCCGTCTTTGCGGCAGTTTCGTTACTGGCTCCAGAGAGACAACGATCTCCTCGCCCTCGACCGCAAGCGCCGAACCCCGCGCGTCTACGACAAAGATCGGCGCGGGCTCCTGGGCTCGTCGCGTCTCGAGGTGACGGGTCCCAGGGATCGTTTTCAGATCGACGCGACCATCGCCGATGTCTTTCTCGTATCACGCTTCGATCGACACAGGATCGTCGGCCGACCCACCATCTACGTCGTCGTGGACGTCTTCAGCGGCATGATCGTGGGCCTCTACGTGGGCTTCGAGCATCCGTCCTGGCTCGGCGCCATGATGGCGCTGGTCAACGCGGCCTCCGACAAGGTCGATTGGTGCCGTCAGTACGATGTCGAGATAGCCGAGGCGGACTGGCCCTGCGCCACCCTGCCGCGAACCCTTCTGGCTGACCGCGGTGAGATGTTGGGGCCAAAGGCGGATGTTCTTATAAAGAATTTCCAAATCCACCTAGAAAATACCGCCCCATACCGTGCTGACTGGAAGGGTATGGTTGAGCAGCAATTCCGTCTTCTCCCTGCAGTATTCAGGGATCATGCACCTGGCTATATCGAGACTGATTTCAAGGAAAGAGGTGCTCATGATTATAGACAAGATGCCGTGTTTTCGATTGATGAGTTTATTACAATCATTATCCGTTGTGTTCTGTTTTATAACAATGAGCGGGAGATAACGGGCTATGTCCGCGATCGCGGCATGATTGCCGAAGACGTTCGGCCAGTTCCGGTCGAGCTCTGGGAATGGGGTCAGGCTGTCCGTAGTGGAGCGCTCCGCCGCTATCCCTCGGAGCAGGTCCGCCTGAGCCTCCTGCCGACCGATACCGCAGCTGTCACGACGCGCGGCGTAGAGTTCCATGACTGCCTCTACAGTTGCCCTTTGGCGATAGAGGAGCGCTGGTTCGACAGGGCTCGCCAGAAGGGGCGCTGGCGCGTCAACGTCTCCTATGATCCGAGACTCATGGACGAAATCTTCATCCACGATGCGAAGGGCGAGTTCGGCTTCCTGCGCTGCGGCATGACGGATCTGAGCGGAGCGATGCGGGGCATGACCCTGTGGGAAATCGACGCGCTGAGGCGGGACGAAAAGGCGCGCGGGAGTGCCGCAGAACGCCAACGGCGCGAGGCGCGCATCAACGTCAACCGGGAGATCAAGGAGATCGCGCGACAGGCCAGCGCCGAAGCCGCCGCGGCCGGTCGGCCCGCGGAGAGCGCCGCCGCGCGTGTCCGCGGCATTCGCGCCAACCGGGCGGCCGAACTCGACGCGGAGCGGAGGGCGGCGGTCGCGCGTCCGGCGCTGGAACCCGGTGCTAGCGCGACGGTGACGCCGATCCGCCCCGACGTCGCCGCACCGCGTGACTTCAGGTTGCCCAGCGTCGCGCGGTTCCGCAAGCGCCGCGCCGATGAGGAGGAGGATCGCGATGGCTGAAGACCCGTTCGACCTGCCCGAGTATCGGGACAATCCGTTCATCAACCGGCTGCCGCCGCTGTGTGACCATCATGCCGTGCTCGACGGCCTGACCGACCTGCCGGCATTCGATCCGGCCGAGCGCACCTACCCCGCGCACATTCGGCTACACTGTCTGCAGCGGCTCACCCGTTACTTCGACCCCAACGAGCGCCATCTCGACCTCGACCAGCGCCTCGATCTGATGATCCGGCAGGGTTATGTCGGCCGCGATCCGCTCACGACCGGGTACATGGACCACGTGACGAACGGGCACGCCCGCGTCGTGGCGCGCGATCTTCGCGTCTCGCTAAGGCCGGCGGAGTCGACCGCCATCGGCATGGCGCTGATAGGCGTGTCCGGGATGGGCAAGACCCGGAGCGTGCAGCGGATACTGGGCCGCTTTACGCCGCAGGTGATCGTCCACGAGCAGCCCTTCGCGCTGCATCAGGTGGCCTGGCTGCGTCTCGATTGCCCGGCCAAGGGGTCGGAGAAGCAGCTCTGCTTCAGCTTCTTCAAGGAGATGGACAGACTGCTCGGGACGAACTTCGAGGCCCGCCACGGCGCCTCGCGCGAACCCGTGGACAAGATGCTGCCGCAGATGGCGGGCATCGCGAACCGCCATGCCCTCGGCCTGCTGGTGGTCGATGAAATCCAGCACCTGATCGAGGCGCCGGGCCCCGTCCGGCGGAGCCTGCTGAACTTCTTCGTGACGCTCGTGAACGTGGTGGGCGTGCCGGTGCTGCTGATCGGCACGCCGCGCGCGTTGCCGTTGCTCGACGGCGCCTTCCGTCAGGCCCGCCGGGTCAGCGGCTTCGGCAGCATAATGTGGGATCGGCTGCCGCCGGACGAGACCTGGAAATATTTTATCAAGCGGATGTGGCGTTTTCAGTGGACCCGCGAGCCCTCTGACCTGACGCCGGAGGTCGAGGAGACGCTCTACGACGAGAGCCAGGGCATCATCGACATCGTGATCAAGCTCTACCAGCTGGCGCAGCTCAAGGCGATCCAGCTCGGTGCGGTGTCGGGCGCCAGCGAGACGATCGACGCCGCGCTGCTGCGCCATGTGGCGGAGGAGAGCCTCAGCCTCGTGCGGCCGATGCTCGACGCTCTGCGCAAGAACGACCAACGGGCGCTGGAGCGTTACGACGACCTCGTGGGCTTCGACATGTATGTAAAGCAAATTCTCAGCGACGCCGCAGCCACGATTCCGCGGCGCTCATTGTCGCCAGGCGCATCGGCGGCGGCTCCAGTCGGAGGATTTCCGAGCACTTCCACCGAAGCCGATGCACGTATCATCGAATTTCTTGGCCAGCTCGGGATAGCCGCCGATATCGCCCCGGCCCTGATCGCCGAAATCCGCACACAGACGCCCGGGATCGGGCCGTTCGAGATGCTCCAGGCGGTCGGCGACCGCCTGCGCGACCGCCCGCCGCCGACCCCGCCGAAGCGTCCGCGCAAACCCAAGGCGCCCGACCCCGCCGCGCCGACCGACCCGGCGGACCTCCGCCTCCTCGCCGCCGCCGGAGAGGGGTCGGCCCACGCGCGGTTGACCGCAGGCGGCGCTTTGCGGCGGCCGGCGGAGGAGGCGAGCCTGACAGGCAGGACGCCGCTGAGAGATGGAGTCGCGGTGTCGGCCTGACGTCGGGACCGTGAGCCCGCCATCCCGTGGCGCCGCTCGGCGCCATAACGGCTTCAGTGTGGACTTGAGATGGCATGCGGCGCCAAGCGTCGGCGCCATTCTTGGGGACATGGCAAGTTCGCCGGCCTATTTTTGGCGCCACAGATAAGCGCCATAAGGCACCCCTATAGCGCTTTATGGCATCAAAACTTGATGCCATAATATCTCCAGCAGCGCATGGAGATCGCTATGTCCATTATTCCAGAGACACTGAGGGCCCTTCGTGAGAAGCAAGGCCTCTCACAGCAGGGCCTCGCCGAGAAAGCCGCGCAGATCAAGGGCGCCAGCGTCAGCAAGCGGACGATCGCGCGCATTGAGAGCGGCGAGATCGCGCCTGAAAAGGTGCGGCCGCACACCGTGGAGAGCCTGGCCAAGGTGCTGGGAGTGGCGCCGGAAACGCTCGGCAAGCCGGTGAGCGAGACCGACGGCGCCACGTTGGAGGAAGCCGGTTACCGTCGGGTCTCGGCCTGGCTCAGCAAGGAGGTGCGCCAGAACTACCGCTGGACGACCCACCACTACGATGTGACGGTGAAGGACCTCATCGACGCGGCGCCGTGGATGTTCACGCTGCTTGCCGAGATGAGCCTCGCTGATCGTCGCAGGCGGCTGAAGGAGGCGGAGGCGTCCTTCGAGGAGGCGATAGCGCGGCTGCCCGTACATCTAAGCCACGGATGTAGGGCACGTGGCAAATTCGTGGACGCCGTCGGGGACGAGGAGAGTTCTCTCGCCCGCCGGGATGTATTCGGAAAAGTGATTCTTGAGGAAGTAGAGGTCGTAGGGGATAGATACCCATTTGAGCCCGACGAGACGAACCCATTCGTAGACTTCCTGCGGCGTGCCGCCGAAGGCCTAGATGAGGACGCTCTCGATCCCGACAGCCTCAAGCTGCCCTATGACCGCGGCGTGCCCCACTGGGCGGTCTTCAGCAACTGGCTGCACCAGCTGACCGGCGGCGACAGCTTGGCGCGCTTCGCTGTCGACAACGTGAAGGGCATCGTCAGCGCGATCCCTAAAGATCTCGAGGGCGAAGCGAAGACCGCAGAGCGCATCGTTTGGCTCACTGAAAAGATACCGCCCGATGTTCGGTCGCGTGAGGAAGCACGTCTCGCTAAAGAGGCGGCCGAAGCCGAGGAATTTTTCCGGGAGTTCGGGTTTGATCAGGCCGCTACAGAGCAGGGTGCCGATCAATGATCGCCCTCGCCCTCACCCGCCACGCCGAGGCCCGCATGCGTCAGCGCGGCCTTCGCGACCGCGACCTCGCGTTGGTGCTCGACGCCGCCACGCCGCTCGCCGACGACGCCTGGCTCGTGACCGACGCCGACGCCGACCGCGAGATCGTCCGGCGCAAGCGCGAGATCGAACAGCTTCAGCGCCTGCGTGGCTGCAAGGTCGTCGTCTCGGGCGACGCCATTGTCACCGTCTGCCACATGCGCCCCGCCGCCGGACGGCGCGCGCTCCGCCGCGGGAGGGAAACCCGATGACCATGATCCAGCCGTCGCCCACGGTGTTCGTGACGCTCTGCGAGTCCACCGTCGCCATGCTGATGGCGCTACGCGCGGAGGGCGAGACGCTCGACGCCGTCGCCGCCCGCTGCGCCCAGGTTGCCCGACAGGCGAGCGTGGCGACGTCCGCCCCCGTCCTTGCGCCGTCGACGCCGGTGGAAGCCGCGTCGCCGTCGCCTGTGGGCGGGTCTACATGGCCGGCTGCGACCGCCGACTTCTACGTCGCGTCCATTCTGGGCGCGCCTGTCGGAGCCGACACGATGGGTCGCTTGTTCCGCAACGTGGTGGACGCCATCCACGACCTCGATCCCGCGGTCATCGAGCGGCTGGCCGGAATGAAGGCTCGCACGCGCCGCTTCGCCGCCCGCGCTCGCGAAGACGTGCATGCTGGCCGCCGCGACCTGCCTGTCCTGCAGACCCGTTCGGGCTGGTGGGTCAGCGCCAACATAGGGAGGCCGGACCTGGTGCGCGGGCTGCGCGCGCTCTGCGCGGCCGGCGGCCTGCGCTACGGGCGCGACATCCGGTTCCCCGCCTGATCCGGCGATCCGCCGCGTCCCAGCACGGGTTTGCGCCGTGCTATCCTGCAGCGCGATCACTGTCTCCCATGTGCCGCGGTCGGACGGAGAGGGTCGCCCATGCTGCCCTACTTCCCAGCGCTGTTTCCGGACGAGCTGCTCTACAGCGTCATCGCCCGCTACCACCGCCACGTCTGCTCCCCCGGCCCCAAGGCGACGCTGGAGGACCTATTCGGCAACCGGTCAGTGCGGGCGTCGGCGGACCTTCAGGGGCATCTCGGCGCGCTGGCCGACCGGTTGCCGCCCGGCCTTTGCCTCGACGCAGGGCGTCTCGCCCGGGTGCACACTCTGCTGCCCTACTACACCGCATTCAGCCCGGAAGAGACGGCACGGGTCGCGCTGGAAGCGATGACGCGGGGCAGCACGGACGGTCTCCATCTTCGTCTCGGCATCGCAGCCGGCGCCGTGCGCGCACCGGTCGCCCTGCGCTTCTGTCCCGCCTGCCATGCCGAAACGCTGGCGGTCCGAGGCGAGCGCTGCTGGCGGCGCGCACATCAACTGCCGGGCGTGCTGGTCTGCCCAGAGCACGGCGCGCCATTGCGGGACTCGACCGTCGTGCCGTCGGCGACCGGCCAGCATGAATTCATCGCCGCGGTGGACGAGACCTGCCCGGATGGGTCCGAGCCAGTGTGGTCTCCCGAAGCGCGGGCGCTGCTGCAGGCCATCGCAACGGCCAGCGCAGCGTTGCTCGATACGGGCGCCGGTGCCGCGCCGGATGCGAGGCAGGCCGCCATACACGCAAGTCTGCGCGAGCGCGGTTTCGACCGCGGCGCGCGCGCCGTCAACCAGCGCGCGCTGCTGGCGTTTCAGGAGCGCGTTTTCACGCCGCTGGCGCCGGTCCTGCCCCTGGCGCTGGAGCCCGGCTGGCTGACGGCCCTGACGCGTCGCTGGCGGGGCGCCCACCATCCGCTCTGCCATGTGCTGTTCGACGTGCTGATGGCGCACGCCGCGCCCGTGGCGGCGCCCGTCGCTCCTGCGCCGCGGCGCTTCCTCGCCGACGACGCTGCCTTCGAGGCGCGGCTGCGCGCCGTTCTCGCCGTCGAGCGTGGCCTGCGGCGGGCTGCCCGATCGCTCGGCGTCGATCCCCTGACAGTGCGGCGACACGCGGCGCGGCTGGACATCGCGACGCCATGGAAAGCCTTGGCGGAATCGTCGGACCGGTCCCAGAGTGATCCGCAGGAAAAGCATCGTTCAGCCTGGACCCGATTGCAGACCACCGACCCCTCATTGTCGCGCAAGGCCTTGAGACAGCGCCTGTCCGCAACCTTCGCCTGGTTGCGTCGGCACGACCGCGCCTGGCTCGAGGCGCACTCGCCACAGCCGACGCGCCGACCGGCGCCGGGCCCGCGCCGTGGGTGGGCGGCCGAGGATGCCGCGTTGGCGGACGCGCTGCGGGAGGCGGCGGCGGAATTGAAGGCGCGCGTGCCCCCGGTCCGCATCACGCTAGCGGCGCTGGAGCGCATGCTCGGGCGACCAGGCTGGATCGCGCCCCGTCGTGCCAAGCTGCCGCTCACTGCGGCGACGGTCGTCGCGCTGGCGGAGGGGTTGGACGCCTTCCGGCGCCGCCGCTTCGCATGGGCGCAGGCCGAGCATCCCGAAGCACCTCTGTGGCGCTTGCGGCGCTACGCCGGCCTGCCAGACGACTGGCGCCCGACGTCAGATTGAAGACGTCGCGGAATGGCAGGCCAGCTTTTTCTCGACGCCATGGCTGCACTCGGCGACGAGGTGCAGGTGGTGGTTGTCGGCTCGCCCCACCATGACCGTGAGAGCGGCGCGTGGATGGTCCGCGTCAGCGTGCGCGTGACCGGCGAAGAGCGACTGCGGGGCGTCACCCTGCCGATCGGCGCGCTGCCGCTTCTCAGCGCCGGGCGCGTGTTTTCGAAGGGCAGGCGTCTCGACCTCGTGCGGGTTGGTGCGTTCCAGACACTGATGTTCCCCAACCTCGCCGAGTGCGAGGAGATCGGCTCGGATAGCCTGCCGTCGGCGCTGCTCGAAGTTCTGGGGGCGCCGCCCGGCGCCCGGCGTGGCGAGCCGCAGACGATCTTGCGCTACAGCGTGGACGACCGGACCATCCTGGTTCCCGCCGTCGAGCTGGCCCGGGCGCTCTATTTCCGACACTCGGTGCTGGCGCAGGCGGTGTTTCGTCCGCAAGGCCTGATGGAACTCTGCGTCCATCCGATGCCCGGTCGCCACGAGGCCGTCCACCTCGACTTCACAGCGACGATGCCGGTCGACTTGCTGCGCGGCCGGTCGGGAATGCGCTTCGCCGAGCTGTTCGGCTGGATCGCCATCGACCCCGCCGCCCGCCAGGGTTGGGACAGCATCGGGCGTCTGACGACGGGCGGGCGGGCCCTGCGGCTTTCGCCGCCCGAGATCCAGGATTCCCGGTGCCGCGTCAGCGCCATCGAGGTCGACGACACGCTGATGGTGCTCGAGTTCCTGACGATCGGCCGTGGCGTCCATCCCTGCGGCGCCATCACCTTCAGCCACCCGAAACTCGTCCGTCCGGTGCGGTTTGTTCCCGCTGAGGCGTCCGCGAGCGACCGAGGCGATGATCCGGGCGAGCCCGTAGACGGCGACCCGCAAGGCAGGCGGCGGCGCGTTGATCCCGCCACGACGCTGACGGTGGCCACGCAGGGCGCCCCCGGGGCTGGGAGCCGGCTGGCGCCGGTCTTCGTCCAGGGCGACGAGTTCGACGAGCGCATCCCGGTGCGGGCCATTCGCCCGGATCGACCCGGCGCCTCGGGCGCCCGGGTCCCTGATGCGTCTCAGGATGAATCCGACAGGGCGCGCCGGCCGGAAGCCGTCGACGGCGCCGGACCGATGGCGGCGCAAGGAGCGCAGTACACGCCGGCGGAGCAGGAAGGGCCAAGGCAGCAGGACAACCAGCGCATCATCACCTTCGACGAGCCGGGTCCCGATGCGAAGCTGCCGAAGCTGGAGTTCAAGCTGCTTGAGCCGATGCCGACCGACTGGACCGGCGAGCTGGAGCTTCTGATCGCCGTGCTGAAGCGCGTGCAGCAGAAACTGCCCGACGGCGCTGTCGCCAGCGCGCTGACGCCGCTGCCGGATGGCCGAAGCATCTCCCGCGTCGGCGACGCCCGGCTCGAGCGCCGCCCCGCGCTCATCGCGCTGCTCAGGCCGCCCGGGGCGCACCCCAGGGCGCTGATCGATGTGGACCACTCGGACCAGGTCGCGCTGGCGATGCTGGCGCTGCGCTACCGGGTCGACCCGACGCTCCAGGAGATCGAGGCCGACGTGGCCGCGCTGTTGGCCGCGATGATGAAGCGTGGCGGCGTCTGGGACCGGACCGCGCTCGACGCGAGGAAGGACGCCGGTGCCCTCGTCGTCGAGCGGATGCCCAAGGTGCTTCGCAAGACGGACGCCGGCAATCTCAAGGCCTATCTGGACCAGTGGGCGCTCAAGCTCATCAAACGTCTCGACCTCGTGCGTCACATGAATTAACGTTTTGGCAGCGGCATAAATTTGTTTGCCGCATGGGCGGTATCCTATTGCAGATTAGACCGACATTATTAAACAATATCCGATGACCACACTGCCACACACATGAGCAAGCGCAACAAAGAAGCCTTCAGCCGCGTCAAGGTCGATGCGCTGCTCGTCGATTCCGGCTGGAAGCCCTTGGACGGCGTCAGCGTCATCTTCGAACAGCGGTTGAGCGACGGCACGCAGGCGGACTACGTCCTGTGCGATC
>NZ_DAIQNN010000069.1:0-15716 GCF_036788415.1 Rubrimonas sp.
CAACGACGGCGAGGGGCTGCAGGACCGCGGCATCACCCGCGACCTCGACTGGGGCATCCCGGTGAAGCGCGGCACGGAAGACTGGCCGGGCATGGAGGGCAAGGTCTTCTACGTCTGGTTCGACGCGCCCATCGAATACATCGGCGCGACCGCGGAATGGGCCGATGCGGGCGGCCTCGACGACGAGGGCTGGCTGCGCTGGTGGCGCGAAGACCATGGCGCGGCCGATGTCCGCTACGTCGAGTTCATGGCGAAGGACAACATCCCCTTCCACACCCTCAGCTTCCCCGCGACGCTGATGGGCGCGAACTTCGACGGGGCGGAACCGTGGAAGCTGGTGGACTACATCAAGGGCTTCAACTGGCTGACCTATGAGGGCGGCAAGTTCTCGACCAGCCAGGGCCGCGGCGTGTTCATGGATCAGGCGCTGGAGAGCTTCCCCTCCGACTGCTGGCGCTGGTGGCTGCTCGCCAACGCGCCCGAAACGTCCGACAGCGACTTCACCTGGGCGGCCTTCCAGTCGGGCGTGAACAAGGACCTTGCCGACGTGCTCGGCAATTTCGTCAGCCGCGTGACCAAGTTCTGCCGCTCCAAATTCGGCGAGACGGTCCCCGCCGGCGGCGATTACGGCCCCGAGGAGCAGGCGCTCGCCGCCGAGCTCCAGTCCCGCCTCGACGCCCATGCGGCGGCGATGGAGGCGATGGAGCTGCGGCGCGCGGCGGCGGAGTTGCGCGCGGCCTGGGTGGCGGGCAACGAGTATCTCCAGCGCGCCGCCCCCTGGGCCGCCCACAAGACCGACCCCGACCGCTCCGCGGCCATCACGCGCTGCGGGCTGAACCTCGTGCGCCTTTACGGGATCGTCTCGCGCCCCTTCATCCCCGACGCGGCGGACGCGATGCTGCGCGCGCTCGGCCTCGACCCGCAGAGCGAAGGCGCGTGGCCCGCCTCGGCGGCGCAGGCGCTCGACGCGCTGCCCGCAGGCCACGGCTTCACCGTCCCCGACAACCTGTTCGCCAAGATCGAGGACGACGCGCGCGCCGCGCTGGAGGCGCGCTTCGCCGGTGGCGCTGGATAGGGCTCAGCGGTTCGGCTGGCCCAGTTCGAGCATCTTCTCGGTCAGATAGGCGCTGGAATGACCGAGTTCGAACGCGCGTCGGAAGTCGCGCGCGGCCTCGTCGCTCCGGCCCATCGCCTCCAGCAGCACGCCGCGTTCGAACCATGGCGTCGACCATTCCGGCGCGCGGGCGACCGCCTGATCGAAATCGGCGAGCGCCGCCGCCCGGTCGCGCGAGGCGCGGATGCGCGCGCGGTTGAGCCAGGCGCCGACATCGCCCTGATCGGCGCGCAGCACAGCCGAGAACGCCTGTTCGGCCTCCGCGTCGCGCCCCAGCGCCGCCAGCGCCAGCCCCCTGTTGAACGTCGCGTCCCGGTCGCGCGGGCTCGCCCGCAGGGCCAGGTCGAAATCCTCCAGCGCGCCCTGCGCGTTGCCGGCCCGCAGCCGGAACGCTCCGCGCCCGGTGCGCAGTTCCGCGTCGCGGGGCGCGAGATCGACGGCGCGGTTCCAGTCCACCGCGGCGAGCGGGGCCTTGCCCAGCTCCTCGCGCGCCCGCGCCCGCCCCCCCAGCGCCAGCGCCGCGCGGGGGTCGACCGCCAGCGCGCGGTCATAGGCTTCTTCGGCCTGCCGCGGCTGGCCGAGTTCGAGGAAAGCCGCGCCCAGATTGAGCGCCGCCGCGGCCTCCTGCGAGCGCGTCAGCCCGCCCGCCTCGAGCGCGCGCCGGCACGCGCCCGCGACTTGCGCCGCAGGCGCGGAGGGGTCGCCGCAGAGGGCTAGGAACGCGTTCGCGACCGCCGGTCCGGGGGCGGCGGTCAGCAGGGCCAGAAGGGCGGCGAGGGCGAAGCGGCTCATCCGCTCTATATGCGCTTGATCGCCCGCCGGCGACAGGGGGCGCGCTTGACGCCGTCCGGCGGCGGATCGAAGCTCGCGCGCTCTCGCCCTTGCGGACCTTGCGCGCATGCCCGCCCTCTCGACGCTGTCCCCCAATCTGCGCGGCGCGCTGTGGATGCTGGCCTCGGTGCTCGGCGCGACAGGCATGACCGTGTTCGTGCGAATGCTGAGCGACGAGATGCACACGGCGATGATCGCCTTCTTGCGCTCGGCGGCGGGGCTGTTGTTTCTCGCGCCGCTGCTGCTGCGCGCAGATGGCGGGCGCGGCGCGCTGACGATGCGCCGCCCCTCCGCCCATCTCCTGCGCGGCGCGCTGATCGCCGCGGCGCTCAACATGGGGTTTTATGCGATCTGGAAACTGCCGATCGCCATTGCGACCATTCTGTTCTTTCTGGCGCCCATCTTCTCGACGGCGCTCGCACCGTCGATGGCGGGCGAGAAAGTCGGGCCGCGGCGCTGGGCGGCGGTGCTGGCGGGCTTCCTCGGCGCGCTGATCGTGCTGCGCCCGGGGCTGGCGCCGTTCGAGCCGGCGATGCTCGCGGCGCTCGGCTCGTCGCTGTGCTTTGCGCTGGCGTTGATGATCGGCAAGCGGTTGAGCGCGGAGGACGGCTCGGACGCGGTCTTCGCCACGTCGGCGCTGCTGACCGCGGCCCTGACCCTGCCGCCCGCGCTGCTGGCCTGGGAGGTTCCGCAAGCGCTGTGGCTCTGGGGGCTCGTGCTGGCGCTGGCCGCGATGTCGTCGCTGCGCGGCTACGCCGACATCCGCGCCTTCGCGGTGGGGGAGGCGAGCGTGGTCGCGCCGGTCTCCTATCTGCGGCTGCCCGCCGTGGCGGTCGCGGGCTGGCTGATGTTCGGCGAGACGCTCGATCTCTGGGGGCTCGTCGGCGGTGCGGTGATCGTCGGCGCGACGCTCTACATCATGCTGCGCGAGCGGAGTGCGGCGAGGGCGTCCGGCGCGCGCGCCGCGGGCGTCGCAGCGCCGTGATCGACGCGCCACGCCGCTGTCGCACAGCGCTTTGCGGATGTGTCGCGCGTTTTACTTTATACGAAATCTTTTTTTCGATCCCGAGCCGCCCGGACGCACAGATTGTTTTTCGGGCCGCACGGGCAGTGCGCGCTTGAAAAGCGGCTCGAGAATCAGTATTTGCCCTCTCACAGGGTCGCCGATCCCAACCCCGCTCGTGGGGGGGCGCTAAGGGACCGCTGGGTTTTCGTCTACTGGTAGGGGAGGCCGCCATGAATGGGGCGCACCTCTTCCGACTGGGGATGGACCTGGAGACAGGCGCCACCCACGAGGGAGAACACACGACCGAGGGTCGTGCGAACGATCATCGTCACACTGCGACGCTCAGCGTCGTCTCCAACGACGCGCAGCCGCGCGACGTGTTCGATGAGGACCGCGAGGATCACTTCATCCGCCGCGACGGCAAGACCTTCGCGGGCACGCATCTCATCATCGAGGTGGTGCGTGGCACGGGTCTCGATGACGAGGCGCGCATCCAGAAGGCGTTCCGCGACTGCGTGGACGGTTGCGGGGCGACGCTGCTGCACATCCACACCCACAAGTTCTCGCCGCAGGGCGTGAGCGGAGTGGCCGTGCTCGCCGAGAGCCACATCAGCGTGCACACTTGGCCGGAGATCGGCTACGGCGCGTTCGACGTGTTCATGTGCGGCGACGCCGAGCCTTGGAAGGCGGTCGAGATCCTGCGCAAGGCCTTCGACGCCGAAGAGATGCGGGTGAAGGAACTGCTGCGCGGCGACGGGCTGGTCGCCTGATCCCAAGGGCCGGGCGGGCGTCCGCGTTGCGCTAGGCGCGCCGCCTTGGCCTGAGGTGACGCAAAGCCGCCCGGCGTCGGTCCGGGCGGTCATTGGGTCGCGGGTCTTTGCGAAAGCGCGACTCTCACATGGCCCCGGACTGCGCCCGTCCCGTCGGCGACAGGCGGGCGCAGGGGGCGCTTCGCGAAGGGCGTCGCGATGTCCGGCGCCGCCGCATGCCCGGTTGCGGCTGGCTGGCGGAACGACGGCGAAACTCCAACCTTCCGGCGTCCATTCCCCAGCTCACGCCGACCCGCTATTCTGTTCTCCAACGTCCCAGTCCGAGCCCCGCCGATGCACGTCTCCAGCCGCGCTGCGCTTTTATGAACAAGCAGGTCGTCTGCATCAACTGGGGTCCGAAATACGGCGCGCCCTACATCAACCGGCTCTACGCGATGGTGGCCCGCCACCTGACCCCACCCTTCAACTTCACGTGCTTCACCGACAGCGCCGCGGGCGTCCGGCCCGAAGTCCGCTGCGAGCCGCTGCCAGAGCTCGACGTGCCCATGCCTGTGAGAACATGGGGAAAATGGCCGAAGGCGCGGATGTGGAGCGCCCGGCTCGCCGATCTCGAAGGGCCGGTCCTGTTCATGGATCTCGACCTTGTCGTCACAGGGTCGCTGGACGACTTCTTCACCTTCGGCGACGCTGACGACGTGATCCTCGCGCGCAACCCCACGGTCCCGCTCGAGCGCCTCGGCCAGACGTCGATTTTCCGCTTTCCGGTCGGCAAGCTCCTGCCCTTGCAGGAGGAGTTCGCCGCCGACCCGCAGGGGATCGCGGACCGCTATCACTGGGAGCAGCGCTTCGTCACCCGCCGCGCCCCCGGCGGCGTGAAGTTCTGGCCGCGCCCCTGGGTCAAGGTGTTCCGGCGCGAGTGCTGTCGCCCCTTCCCTTTGAACTACGTCCTCGCGCCGCGTCTGCCGCGCGGGGCCCGCGTCGTGCTGTTTCCCGGCATCCTGCTGCCCAGCCACGCCATCGAGGGCCGGTGGGGCGACCTCTACGATCCGACCGGCCCGATCGAGCACATCCGCAACACCTTCCACAGGCGCACCGATCAGAGCGTGTGGCGCTATCTGCGCCACTATCTCAAGCCGTCGGACTGGGTGCGCGAGGCGTGGCGCGAAGACTGAGGTCGAGGCCTACTCCGCCGCCTGCGCCATTCGCCCGAACGGGGCGGGAAGCGAGTCGCAGAAGGCGTCCACGTCCTCCCAGTCGGTGTACTCGATGACTTCCCAGCCGCCGGTAGGGCCCTTCGACATCTTCATGATCATGCGGATCAGCTGCCGGTCGAGCCATTTGTACTTCGGATAGTCGAGCACCCCGGCGACCGCCCGCGCCGCGACCGGCTTCAGCTTGAACTTGTCGACGCATTTCTTGAGGTAGGCGTTGGTCTCGATGGTTTGCCGCCCTTCCTTTCGCGCGGTCAGGTTCACCGAGACGAAGACCAGCGGAGGCGGAGGCGTCTGGGCCATCAGCGCCGTCAGGAAGGCCTCGGCTTCGGGCATGTGGTAGCCGTAGCGCACCGGCGCGACCAGCAGGACCGGGCGGGCGGGGTCGATCACCGGCGGCGTCGCCCCGAGGCGGGCGTAGTCGTAGGCCCCGAGACCCAGCCGCTGCATGATGTGGGTGGCGACGCGCAGCGAGTGCCCGTCATGGCTGGCGACATATACGTCGAAGGCGGCGGCGGTCATCGGGTCTCGTCCGGCTGGAAAGGAAACGGCGCGCGGAGCTTCCGCTCCGCGCGCCGCCTTTGCAATGCGATCAGGCGCCGCCCCAGAGCGGGGTTCAGACGCCGCCGCCGCGCGAGTGCACCCATACAGCGAGTTCCTTGACCGCCGACTCGCCGAGCCGGTCGAGCCAGGCGGGCATCACCCCGTGCTGCGGGTCCCAGATCTGCGCGAAGATCTCCTCCTGCGAGCCGCCATAGAGCCACTCGCCGTCCGTCAGGTTCGGCGCGCCGAGATCGACGTTCCCGGTCCCGTCCTCGGCATGGCAGGAGGCGCAGTTGTACTCCCAGCTCTCCGCGCCGGCTTCGAGCAGCGCGGTGTCCGTGGCGCGACCGGTGAAGTTCAGCACATGCTGCACGACTGCGTCGATCTCCTCGCGCTCGATCAGTTCGTCGACGCCGAAGCGCGGCATTTCGGAGAAGCGCGCCTCGGGGTGCTGACGCACGCCGTAGGCGATCGTCTGGTAGATCTGCTCAAGCTCGCCGCCCCAGATCCAGGCGTCGTCGTTGAGGTTGGGAAAGCCGCCGACATTGCCCGCCGCGCCCGCCCCGTGGCACTGCGAGCAGTTGAGCGCGAAATTCGCGGCGCCCGAGGCGAGCGCGAAGTTGAACAGCGACTCATCCGCCCGGATCTCCTCGAGCGAGGCGGCGGCGATGCGGTCGCGCCATTGCGACTGCATGGCCGCATGGGCGGGCAGGGTGCGATTGAGCAACTCGCCCCGCGAGGTGTAGCCGAGCAGCCCGGCGGTGGCCGTGTTCACCAGCGGCCAGGCCGGGAAGAAGATGGTGTAGCCCAGCCCGAACACGATGCAGGCGTAGAACAGCGACACCCACCAGCGCGGCATCGGGTTGTTCAGTTCGGAGATCCCGTCCCATTCATGGCCGGTCGTCTCGACGCCGGTGACCTCGTCGATCTTGTTCTTGGCCATCTCAGCCTCTCCGGTTCGCGCCGGCGCCGTCGGGCCCGGGCTCGTCGTCTCTCAGGGGAATGTCGGCGGCGTCTAGCGCGCGCGCCTTGGCGCCGGGCCGGAGCACCGAGGCGACCGCGATCGCGAAGACGATCGAGATGCCCACTAGGCCCCAGCTGTCGGCGAAATGCCGCATCTTTTCATAGGTCGAGAGGGGATCCTCCATGGTCCGCCCTCAGCGCAGGTTCTCGGACGCCGTGGCGTCGAAAGTCGAGAAATCGACCAGCGTGCCCAGCATCTGCATGTAGGCGATGATCGCGTCCATCTCGGTGATCCGGTCGGGGTTCCCGTCGAAATCGCCGAGCACCGCGCTCTCGGAGTAGCGCGCGATCAGGCCGTCCACATCCGCCTCGTCGGCGTCGGGGTTGGCCTGGGTGATCACGTCCACCCGGAAGTTCTCGATCATCTCGTCTGTGTAGGGCACGCCGACCGCGACATTCGCCGTCAGATGGTCGCCCATGTCCGAGAAGTCGAGGTCGCGGTCGGCCATGAAGGCGTAGGGCGGCATCACCGACTCGGGCACCACCGAGCGCGGCGAGATCATGTGCTGGACGTGCCACTCGTTCGAGTATTTGCCGCCGACGCGCGCGAGGTCGGGCCCCGTGCGCTTGGAGCCCCACTGGAACGGATGGTCGTACATGCTTTCCGCCGCCAGCGAGAAATGACCGTAGCGCTCGATCTCGTCGCGCATCGGGCGGATCATCTGGCTGTGGCAGAGATAGCAGCCCTCGCGGATGTAGATGTTGCGCCCCGCCAGTTCGAGCGGGGTGTAGGGCCGCATGCCCTGCACCTTCTCGATGGTGTTCTGGAGGTAGAACAGCGGCGCGATCTCCACGACGCCGCCGATTGTGACGACGAAGAAGGAGAGCACGAGCAGAAGCGTCGCGTTCTTCTCGATCTTCTGGTGTTGAGTCCAGATCGACATGGCGCGCGCTCCCTCACTCGGCCGCGACAGGGGCGGGGCCGCGCGACGGCTGACCCGCCTCCTCGCGCAGATCGCCCTTGATCGTCTTGTAGATGTTGTAGGCCATCACCAGCCCGCCAAGCAGGTAGAGCACGCCGCCCATCGCCCGGATCACGTAGAACGGGTGCATCGCCTCGACTGTCTCCGCGAAGGAGTAGACGAGGAAGCCCAGCTCGTTGGTCTCGCGCCACATCAGGCCCTGCATGATTCCGGAGACCCACATCGCGGAGGCGTAGAGCACGATGCCGGCGGTCGCGAGCCAGAAGTGCCAGCTGACCATCGCCACCGAGTAGAGCCGCGGACGGCCCCAGACGCGCGGCGCGAGGAAGTAGACGGCGCCGAAGGTGATCATGCCGACCCAGCCCAGCGCGCCGGAATGGACATGGCCGATGGTCCAGTCGGTGTAGTGCGACAGCGAGTTGACCGCGCGGATCGACATCAGCGGGCCTTCGAAGGTGCTCATGCCGTAGAAGGCGATTGCGGCGACCATCATGCGGATGATCGGGTCGGTGCGCAGCTTGTCCCAGGCGCCCGACAGCGTCATCAGCCCGTTGATCATGCCGCCCCAGGACGGCATCCACAGGATGATCGACATCACCATGCCCAGCGTCTGCGCCCAGTTGGGCAGGGCGGTGTAGTGCAGATGGTGCGGACCCGCCCAGATGTAGAGGAAGATCAGCGCCCAGAAGTGGACGATCGAGAGGCGGTAGCTGAACACCGGCCGCTCGGCCTGCTTCGGCACGAAATAGTACATCATCCCGAGGAAGCCGGCAGTCAGGAAGAAGCCGACGGCGTTGTGGCCGTACCACCACTGGGTCAGCGCGTCCTGCACGCCCGAGAAGGCCGAGTAGGACTTGGAGCCGAAGAAGCTGACCGGCACCGCCATGTTGTTGACGACATGCAGCATCGCGACCGTCACGATGAAGCTCAGGTAGAACCAGTTGGCCACGTAGATGTGGGGTTCCTTGCGCTTCATGATCGTGCCGAGGAACACGACGAGATAGGCGACCCAGACGATGGTCAGCCAGAGGTCGATGTACCATTCCGGCTCGGCGTATTCGCGCGACTGCGAGCCGCCGAGGATGTAGGAGGTCGCGGCCAAAAGGATGAACCACTGGTAGCCCAGCATCACGAACCAGCCGAGGCTGCGCGAGACCAGCGGCGCCGCCGAAGTCCGCTGCACCACGTAGAACGAAGTGGTGATCAGCGCCGTTCCCCCGAAGGCGAAGATCACCGCAGAGGTGTGCAGCGGGCGCAGCCGGCCGAAGGTCGTCCAGGGAAGGTCGAGGTTCAGCAGCGGGTAGGCGAGCTGCAGCGCGATGATCACCCCGACGAGGAAGCCCACGACGCCCCAGATCACCGTCATGATCACGCCGAAGCGGATGATCCCGGTTTCGTAGCGCTCCTCGTTGGGGCCTCCGGGTCCCTCGCCCAGAGGCGCCAGCCTAAGCCGCCCCTGATACGTCAGATAGAGCAACGCCGCGCCCGCGAGCGCGAACATCGTCATGTGCGTCGCATACATCGCGTCGCGTGCGTTGCCCGCCGCGTAGAGCGCGAGGATGGTCAGAAGCGCCAGTATGACCAGCTTCACCATTTGCATGTCGTTTCACGTCCTTCCCGTTCCCCCGCCGGGGGCGACCGCCAGCTTGCGCAGGGCGCTCGCGTCGCGATGCTGCATCCGCGAAAATCCCGCACTTCATTGTGAATTATGGTAGCCCATCCTGCACGGCTTTGATGTGGGTCAAGGCGCGCCGTGGCGTCGCAGGCGAGCATCCGCCAGCCAGAAACTGAACGCTTCGCGGAGGCATGCGATGTTCGATGCAGTTGCAATGACGCGCATTTTTCAGCGACCACCGGCGCCTGAGAAGATGCGCGCGGACCCGTTCGGCTATTTCGACTATGACAATCGGGCGCAGAGGGCGCTCGCCGACATGCTCGAAGGGATCGCGGATTCGCTGCCCGACGAGATCAACCGTGCGAGCGCGGCGCTCGCGGCCGGGCTCCTGCGCAGCGCCATCGCCCATCACGACGCCATCGAGGAGCAGGCGCTCTTTCCGCTGATCGAGGCGCGCGCGCCGCTCGGCGCGTCGCTGCGCCGCGCCGTCGCCATCGCGCGGCGCGAGCATGGCGAGACCATCGGTCGTGCCATCGAACTCGCCGAAGAACTCGACGCTCTGGCCCGCACCGGGCGCGCCCGCAACGCGGAGTCGCTCGGCTTCATGCTGCGCGCCTTCTTCGACGGGCTGCGCCGTCACATGGACTGGGCCGAGGCGACGATCCACCAGCAGGCGCGCGACCTGCTGACGCGCGAGGACCTCGTGACGCTCGGCATCCGCCTCGCCGCGATCGCCGCCCGCGAGGGCGTGCGCGAGCGCGGCGGCTTCGCGGTGATCGAGGGCGGGGCGATGGAGGCGCACGGCGCCGCCTGAGCGCCCCTTGTCCGACGGCGATCCATCCGAGCCGACTCGCCGCATCAGTGCATCCGCGCGCCCGAGAGCGCCGTCGAGGGGGGCGCGAGCGACCGGATGCCGACGGCTCAGCTGCGTCGGGTCTCGGCGAGGCGGCGGTTCGGCTGCCGATCCTTCGATCAAATCGACCGAAGAGGTTAGCGGCGTTCGGGCGCCCCCGCAGGGGCATGGTGGGCGCGGCTGGGATTGAACCAGCGACCCCTACGATGTCAACGTAGTGCTCTCCCACTGAGCTACGCGCCCGCGCGACGAAGCCCGTCCGTCATGCGTCGCGGTGCTATAGGAAAAAGCCTCGGAGGGCGCAAGCGCGATCTGTCCGCTCGGTCGGGCCCGAGGCGGCCTGAGCCCGCCGCGACGCTTCGCCCTGAATCTTTCGCGCGACGATGCGGAATGTCTTTTCCGGCGGCGCGTGCGGGCTATGATCTCGGCATGGCGATGGCGACGAGTTTCGATCTGCACGAACCGCGCGGCGGGCTGTCGCGCGCGGTGTTCAGCTCGCCCCATTCGGGGCGCTGCTACCCGGAGCATTTCATTCGCCGTTCGCGGCTCGATCCGCTTGCGCTGCGGGCCTCCGAGGACGCCTTCGTCGATGAGCTGTTCGGCGCCGCGCCCGAATTCGGCGCGCCGTTGATCTCAGCAGTCGCGCCGCGCGCCTATGTCGATCTGAACCGCGCGCCGGAGGAGCTCGACCCCTCGGTCGTCGAGGGCGTCCGCGCCACCGGACTGAATCCGCGCATCGCCGCGGGGCTCGGCGTGATCCCGCGCGTCGTCGCGGAAGGCGCGTCGATCTATTCGGGCAAGATCAGCCGGTCGGAAGCCGCGGACCGGCTCGCCCGGCTTCACGCGCCCTATCACGACGCGCTGGCGCGCCTGATGCGGCGCGCGCGCGCGCTGCATGCGCAGGCGGTGCTGTTCGACTGTCATTCGATGCCCTCCGACGCGCTGCGGGCGGCGCCGCGCATCCGGGGCCGCCGTCCCGAAATCGTGCTGGGCGACCGCTTCGGGGCCGCCGCTGCCGACTGGGCGATGGCGGAGACGCAGGCCGCCTTCGAGGGTGCGGGGTTCGCCGTCGCGCGCAACGCGCCCTTCGCCGGGGGCTTCATCACCCAGCGCTACGGGCGACCGAGCCAGGGCTGGCACGCGATCCAGATCGAAATCGACCGGAGCCTCTATCTCGACGAACGCAGGATCGAGAAGCGCGGCGATTTCGCCGCCATCGCGCAGGCGCTGCGCAGCGTCGTCGCGCGGCTCTGCGGACGCGAACCCCTCGCGGCCCAGCTCGCCGCGGAGTGACGGACCCGCGCTCAGCCGAGCGGCGGGGCCTGCGCGTCTGGCAGGAAGAAGCGGCGCGCGACTTCACATTTCCGCAAGCCTCTTGGGCCAGCGTCGCGCCACCGCCGCTTCCGGGAGGGCTCGCCCATGTCTTCGCTCAAGGCCCGCTTCACCGCGCTGGTGATCGCCGTCGCCCTCGGCGTCGCCGCGCTGATCGTCGTGGGCGAGGTGATCCGCAGCGCGCGCGAGGCTGAGGACGCCGCGCTGGCGCGTCAGGACGCCAGCCTGCGCGCCGCCGCCCTCGCCTTCGCCTACGCAGCGCCGGAAGTGGAGGCGCGCTACGGGCCGACCGGCGTGGTCGAGCGGCTGGCCTGGAGCGCGCCGCCCGTCTTCGACAGCCATGCGCTGATCGACAGGATCGGCGCCGCGACGGGCGAGACCGCGACGGTGTTCGCGCTCGGCGAGGACGGCGATTTCTGGCGGCGCACCACCAACATCGTCAAGCCCGACGGCAGTCGCGCCGTCGGCACGCCGCTCGGCAAGGGCGGCGCGGTCTGGCCCGTCGTCTCGCGCGGTCAGACCTATCGGGGCGCTGCGACCATTCTCGGAAAGGATTATCTCACGGTCTATCAGCCGATCTTCGGCGCAGGCGGGGCCGTCGAGGGCATCCTCTATGTCGGCGTCGCGGAGGCGGACGTCACGGGCGTCTGGCTTCGGGTGGCGGGCTGGGTGACGGCGATCGCGCTGGTCGCTGTTGCAGTTGCGGGGCCCGCGGCGCGCTGGCTCGTGGGGCGCGGGCTGGCCGGGCTCGACGCGCTCAAGGCCGACATGGCGCGGCTGTCGGCGGGCGATCTGGCGACGCCGGTCTCGGGGCAGGCGCAGGGCGACGAGATCGGCGAGATCTCGCGCGGGCTCGACGCGCTGCGCGCGGGGCTCGCGCAGGCGGCGGCGGAGCGCTCTCAGGCCGAGAGCCAGCGGCGCCTGATGCTCGACGCGCTCGCCGAGGGCGTGGGGGCGGTGGCGCATGCGGCGTCTGCGGGGGATTTCTCGCGCCGGGTGGAGGCGCGCTTCGACGAACCGCAGCTCGCGGCGCTCGCGCAAGCGATGAACGGGCTTTGCGCCGGCGTCGACGCGTTCCTGCGCGAGATCGACGCCTGCGTGGCGCCGATGGCCAAGGGCGACCTCACCCACCGGCTGGCCGAGGGCGCGCCCGGCGATTTCGGGCGCGTGGCGCGCGGCCTCAACGCGTCGCTGGACCGGCTGACGGCGATGCTCGGCGACATCCAGAGCGCGGCGGCGTCAGGACGGGCGGCGGTGGCGCGGCTCGAGGCAGGGGCGGGCGAGATCGCGAGCCGCGCCGAAGGGCAGGCGGCCTCGCTGGAGCAGACGGCGGCGGCGATGGAGGAGATGTCGGGCGCGGTCGCCTCAAACGCAGCAGCCCTCGACGCCGCCAGCGCTTCGGCGCGCGACGTGGCCGCGCGCACGCAGGACGGCGCAGCGGCGGTCGCCGCCACGGTCGAGGCGGTGACGCGCATCAAGCACAGCGCCGGGCGGATCAACGAGATCATCGGGCTGATCGAGGGGATCGCCTTCCAGACCAACCTTCTCGCGCTCAACGCTTCGGTCGAGGCGGCGCGCGCCGGCGAGGCCGGGCGCGGCTTCGCCGTGGTCGCGGCGGAAGTGCGCGCGCTCGCCCAGCGGGCGGCGGCGGCGGCGCGCGACATCACCGGGCTCGTCACTGAAAGCAACGCGCAAGTCGGCGACGGCATCGCGCGGGTCGAGCAGGCGGGCGCGGCGCTCGACGCGATCCGCGCGGCGACCGCCGATCTCGAAAGCGGCATCGCCGAGATCGTCGGCGCGGGCCGAGAGCAGGCGACCGGGGTCGCCGAGATCAACGCCTCGATCGCCCAGATGGACCGCATGACGCAGGAGAACGCCGCCCGAACCGAGGGCTTCGCGGGTGAGCTCGGCGCGCTCGGCGCCGACATCGCGGCGCTGGCCGAGGCGGCCGCGGCCTTCGAGGCCGGCGCCGCGCGGGGTCGCCGCGCGGCCTGAGCGTCGCGGGCCGCCTCCGCCCGCACCGCCACCTGCGCGCCCCGCCTTGCGCCGCGCCGCGCCCGGCCTATTGTGCGGTGCGTCTGCGCCGGCGACAGAGGGCGCGCGAGGAAGGACCAGCGACATGGCCGATGGCGGGGCGGGGCCCGACATGACACCGACGATCGACGTTCCGGTCCGCGACGCCTTCGGCATCGACAGCGACTTGACCGTGAAAGGCTTCGCGGAGCCCACCGACCGCGTGCCCGCGCGCGACCCGACCTACCGCTTCGACCGCGACACGACGCTCGCGATCCTCGCCGGCTTCCGCTTCAACCGCCGCGTGATGATCCAGGGCTATCACGGCACCGGCAAATCCACCCATATCGAGCAGGTGGCGGCGCGGCTCAACTGGCCCTGCGTGCGCGTGAACCTCGACAGCCACATCAGCCGGATCGACCTGATCGGAAAGGACGCGATCCGGCTGCGCGACGGCGTGCAGGTCACGGAGTTCCAGGAGGGCATCCTGCCCTGGGCGCTGCGCAATCCGGTCGCCATCGTGTTCGACGAATACGACGCGGGGCGCCCGGACGTGATGTTCGTGATCCAGCGCGTGCTCGAGGCCGACGGCAAGCTCACTTTGCTCGACCAGAACAAGGTGATCCATCCGAACCCGTTCTTCCGCCTGTTCGCGACCGCGAACACCGTGGGCCTCGGCGACACGACCGGGCTCTATCACGGCACCCAGCAGATCAATCAGGGCCAGATGGACCGCTGGTCGCTGGTGGCCACGCTCAACTACCTGCCGCATGACGCCGAGACGGAGATCGTGCTCGCCAAGCACCCCGACTACGCGAGCGGGGAGGGGCGCACGACCATCTCGCGGATGGTGACGGTCGCCGACCTCACCCGCTCGGCCTTCATCAATGGCGATCTGTCCACCGTGATGAGCCCGCGCACCGTGATCGCCTGGGCCGAGAACGCGCGCATCTTCGGCGATGTCGGCTTCGCCTTCCGGCTGACCTTCCTCAACAAATGCGACGAACTCGAGCGGCAGACCGTCGCCGAGTTCTACCAGCGCTGTTTCGGGGTGGAGCTGCCCGAGAGCGCGGCGAGCCTGTCGCTGGGGTGAGGGCGCCGCAGTGAGGCCCGCCAAATGAGCCCGCGCCCCGACAACCCCGCCGAGCCCTTCAAGAAGGCGCTGGCCGAGGCGACGCGCGCGATGGCCGACGCGCCGGACCTCGCGGTGACCTATTCCGCCGATCCCTCGGGGATGACGTCCGACAGCCTGCGCCTGCCGCAGATCTCGCGGCGGATGACGCGGGCGGAGGTGGTGGCGGCGCGCGGCGCGGCCGACGCCTCGGCGCTGCGGCTGCGCTACCATGACGACGCGGCGCATGCGCGCTACGCCCCGCCGGGAGACATGGCGCGCGCCATCTACGACGCCTGCGAGACCGCGCGCTGCGAGGCGCTCGGGGCCCGCGCAATGCCCGGCGTGGGCGACAATCTCGACGCGCGGCTGGTCGAGGAGGGGCGCCGCCGCGGTTATTCCCAGATGAAGACCGCCGCCGACGCGCCTTTGCCGGAGGCGGCGGCGCTGGCGCTGCGGGCGCTGATCTCGGGGCGCGAACCTCCGGCCGGGGCCGACAACGTGGTGAAGCTCTGGCGCGGCTTTCTCGAGTCGCACGCGGCCCAAAGCCTGCCCGACCTCGCCGCGCTCGCCGACGACCAGGCCGCCTTCTCCAGGGCCGCGCGCAAGCTGATCGCCGATCTCGGCTACGCCGACCAGCTCGGCGAAGACCCCGACGCGCCCGACGAGGACGAGGAGCAGGGCGCCGAGGACGAGCCCGACCAGCCCGAGGAGCAGGGCGGCGATCAGGATCAGGAGCAGTCCGACCAGCCCGACGCCCAGCAGGACCAGACCCGCGCGCAGGATGCGGCGCAGGCGAGCGCCGACATGACGTTCGAGGACCTCGACGACGACGAGGCCCAGCAGGAGGCCGCTGAGGACGAGGAAGGCGAGACCCCGCCGCCGCCCATGCCCGCGCCCGACAGCGAGGCGAGCCGCGACTACAAGGTGTTCAGCCGCGCCGCCGACGAGGTGGTGACGGCGGAGGAGCTGTGCGACCAGGCCGAGCTCGACCGGCTGCGCGGCTATCTCGACCGCCAGCTGGAGCCGCTGAAAGGCGCCGTGTCGCGGCTCGCCAACCGCCTCCAGCGCAGGCTTCAGGCCAAGCAGAACCGCAGCTGGCTGTTCGATCTGGAGGAAGGCGTGCTCGACGCCGGGCGGCTCGCGCGCGTCGTCGCCAACCCGACCACGCCGCTGAGCTTCAAGATCGAGAAGGATACGGATTTCCGCGACACGGTGGTGACGCTGCTGCTCGACAATTCCGGCTCGATGCGCGGGCGGCCCATCTCGATCGCGGCGATCTCGGCCGATGTGCTCGCGCGCACGCTCGAGCGCTGTCAGGTGAAGGTCGAGATCCTCGGCTTCACCACGCGCCAGTGGAAGGGCGGGCAG
>NZ_DAIQNN010000070.1:0-15369 GCF_036788415.1 Rubrimonas sp.
GCCGCGCGTCGGCCATCCTCTCCGCGGTCTGAATGCGCCACAGGTGCAGCCCGCGTCGGTTTAACGCCGCGCTGCCGAGGATCGTGTTGGCCTGAAACGATTTGGCCCCACTCAAGATTGCGACGGCATGGAGGGGCGCGAGCAGCGCGCGCATGGGCGATCCCCTTGGCTCAAGATATGACAAGGGCTGGCGAGCCCAATCCTATGCGCCAGAGTACTTTTTGCCTGCGGACTCCGGAATCCACGGCTCGGATGGCATACCAAATGCGAACTTACGCCACCTTAGCGAGTCTGTCACCGATGAACGCTCATAGCAGCTGTCGTGCGGGGCGAGGACGTCGTCATCGCGTGGAATCCATGCCTTCTTGAGACGCTGCCTTGTCGAGAAGGTGGTCCTCGACCGGGGGACGCGCGACATCGCGCTGGCGCGGATCGTCTGGCGGGGCGGCGCAGTAACCGATCTCGACGTGAAGATGCGCGTGAACGCGGTCGCGAACCTAACCCGGGGCGATGAGATGCGGAATCGGCTGCTCAAGCTCGCGCAGGCCGGGACGCCCGACGACGAGATTGCTCGTATCCTAACCAGCTAGGGGCACCGTTCCCCTAACGGCCCCGACAAGGTTCTACCGATCACCATCCAGCGGGTCGCGTTGCGCCCACGCCAGCGTCGCAGTTCACACCCGAGCATGGCTCCACGTCCTTTGACTGGCAGGACGGAGAATGAAACCGTACGAGCGCACTCGCTTTCGGTGCAGCCGAGGCATGGCCTGTAGTCTCACGGCGCGATCACTGCGCTCTGCTGCACCGGGGCCAGCACCGCGGTGAATAGCGAGACGATCTTGCGCAGTTCGGTCAGCGGCGCGTTGGTAACGTAGATCGCGTCGCCGTCGCGCATCTGGAACGCCTGCGCCACGAACAGCGCTTCGGGTTGGTTCATGAACAGCCGGTAGATCACGGGCCGCCCAGGGCCTGGCGGCAGCCCCTCGGGCGCCGCGCCGGGCAGGATCGCGTCGGCCAGCGCCGTATCTTCCCGGCGCAGCACAAAGACGCCGGTGGCGTCGGCGTTGAAGTCCTGCAGCCCGCGCGCGGCCCCCAGCGCCCGGAGCAGGCTGAGGTTGCGGGTCGGGAACGTCAGTTCGGTCTGCAGGCCCGTCGCGCCAAGCACGACGAAGCGTTCGCGAATCGCCTTGAGTACGATGATGTCGTCGGGCGCCAGCGCGATGTCGAGCGTGGGGTCAGCGTAGAGGTCCTCAAGCATTGCCGAGCCGATCTCGCCGCCGCGCCGCAACAGCACCTCGGTCTGCTCGGGCGGCAGCGTCGAGCCCCCGGCCAGCGCCAGCATCGGCGTCAGGCGGGTGGCGACCGGCTCGATCGGATACACCCCCGGCCGCGGCGTCACCCCTTGCACGGTGACCAGCCGGCTGCGCGCCTCGCGCAGCCGCACGTCGACCTGCGGCGACAGCGTCAGGGGCTCCAGCGCCGCCGTGATGCGCGCGCGCAGCACGGCGGGCGTGGCGCCAGCGGCCTGCACCGGGCCGACGAAGGGCACGTAGACCCGCCCGCCCTCGTCGAGTGTGACGCCCTCCAGCATCGCTGGTCCGCCGCCGCCGTTGAACAGGGCCGAGTCCTGACTCTCCCAGATCGCGACGTCGATCACGTCGCCGCGGCCGAGGTGCACCGGGTCGATGGGCGGCGCGGCGCGCATCGCCGGGGTGAAGCGCGGCGGCTGCGGCCGCGCGGCGCGGGTGGCGACTTCGGCGGTGAGCGGGGCGACCAAGGCCTCCAGTCCCTCGGTGTCGGCGACCGTCATCTCGGCGGTCGACGGGCCGCTGCGCGGTAGCGCAGAGCAGGCAGGGAGAGTTGTTGCTGCGAGCAGAACGAACGCTGCGCGCAGCAACCGCGTCGCACCCGCGGCGCGTCGAGGATTTTCTGACACGTGCTCGACCCTCGTCTTTGTCTCGCTGGCTTTTGTCTCGTTGGCCGCAACGTCGCGCCGTGGCACTTTGTTGTGCCGCCTCCGGCGGATCCGCGCAAGTACGACCACGTCGCGCCCTCGCGGCCTTGCCACGCGTCGCCGCCGCCGCCAATCATCCGGACCGGCCCCGCGTAGGGCCAGCGAAAGGAGCCGCGCCGATGAGCTTGCCGCAGCGGTTTGACGCCCCGGCGGAGGGTGCCCCCGTCCTGCCCCCCGCCCTGCGCGGCTGGCCGTCGGTCCTGCGCGCCGGCGGTCAGGCGTCGCGGGTCGGGCCGGCGGAAGTCTCCGCCGCGCTGACGCGCATCTGCGCCGAGGCGCTGTTCTGGCCGGCGACGCGCGCGCGGGCGGCGAGGCCGCGTGCGCTGGCGCTCGGGCCGTCGTGGCGCGTCGTGGCGTTGGCCGGCTTTCCCGAGGCTGACGTGGCTGTGGATGAGGACCTCGCCGGCGTGGCGCTCGACCGGCTCGAGACGGTGTTCGGCCCCCCGGACGCGCCCGCAATGCTTTGGGCGGAGTTGGGGGGGCTCGCAGGGTGCGATACCGCTTGCGGCGGATCCGGCGGCGCGCGGGGCGGCCCGGAGCCGGGCGACATCGTGGCCAGCGCGCGCGGCGTGTCGCCCTGGAACGGGGCGGCGCTTACGCTCAGCGATGCGGTGGAGGCGCAGGCGGCGCTGCGCAGGGCGGCGGCGGTGGCGAAGGGGCCGGTCACGCTGGTCGGCATGTCGCGCTGGAAGCGGCGTTGCCTGAGGCCGTTCCTGACCGGCCCCGATGGGCCGCCGCGCGCCGGGCGAATCGAGGACGCGCCGGGCCCCGCCGTGGTCTGGGGCGGCGCGCCGGCGCCGGCGCGCACCCCCGCCGGCGCGCCGGTGCTGCGGGTGGAGGACGGCTTCCTGCGCTCGGTGGGCCTCGGTCTGCGCCATGTTCCGCCGCTGTCGCTAACCATCGACGCCGGCGCGCCCTACTTCGATGCGACCGGCCCAAACGCTTTCGAAGCCGTCGTCGGCGCCGCCGATTTTGCGCCCGCCCTGCTGGCCCGGGCGGCGCGGCTTCGGGCGGCGGTGGCGTCGGCGGGGGTGACCAAGTACAACCTGACAGGGGACGAGCCTCTGCCCGACCCCGGCGGCCGGCTGGCGGTACTGGTCCCGGGACAAGTCGCCGGCGACGCCTCGATCCGGCTGGGCGCGCGCGCTGTGCGCGACGACGCAGGCCTGCTGCGCGCAGCGCGGTCGCGCTTTCCTGATGGCTTCCTTCTCTACAAGCCGCACCCCGACACGCTGGCTGGCCTGCGCCGCGGCGCAGCGGAGACGGCGGACGCGCTGGCGCCGGCTGACGCCGTGGTGCGCCGCGCCAACCCCGCCGCCTGCCTTGCCTGGGCCGACCGCGTGGCGACGATCACGTCGCTTATGGGGTTCGAGGCGCTGCTGCGCGGCAAGGTCGTGACCACCTTCGGCCGACCCTTCTACGCAGGCTGGGGCCTGACCGACGACGCCGATCCGCCGCCGCGCCTGCGCCAGCTCGATCTCGACGAACTCGTCGCCGCGGCGCTGATCCTCTACCCTCGCTACATCGATCCCGACGCCGGACTGCCGGCGACGCCGGAGGCAGCGCTGGCCGCGCTCCTGCGCCGCCGCGCGGCGGCGGACCGGCCGGCGGCGCGCCTGGCGCGGCTCTGGCGCGACGGATTGTCCTGGACTCTGAACCGCCTAGTGCCATAGCGCCCGCGTTGGGCGCTCTGGTCAGCGCCGGTCGCGGATGTTGTAGGCGATCAGCAGCAGCACCGCCCAGGCCACGCTGAGCAGCAGGAATGCGGCCGCAGCGATCAGCGCGCGCTGGGGATACTCGGCCGCTACCGACAGCGTTGGGCGAATGTGCGGCGCGAGGAACCGCGACTGGCGCCGGGCCTCGACCTGGGCCTGCTCGAAGGCCGCCAGCGCCGAGGTGTAGGCGTTCTGCGCGAACTCGAGCTCAAGGATCAGCTCCTCGTAATCGCCCATCAGGGCGGAGAACAGCCGCCCGCCGTCGCCGGCCACGCCCGGCGCCAGTCCGGTCCCTTCGCCGGCGCCGAGGCGCTGGCGCTCGGTGGCGATGCGCCGCTCTAGGCTGTCGATGCGCTGGCGAAGAGCCGCCGCTCGAGGCCCGCGCGGCCCGACCAGCGCGAGGTAGCTGTCGAGTTCGACCTGCGCGTTGGCCAGTTGCTGGCGCAGCCCGGCCATCAACCCCAGTGCGGCCTCGGCGTTTACGGTGGGATCGAGCTCCTGTTCGGCGTCGCGAAACGCGCGGATCGACCGCCGCGCGGCGCGCAAGCGGTCCTCAGCGTCGCCGAGCACCTCGCGCGCGACCGCGACCGCGTCCTCGCGCGCTTGCGCCGACATGCCATTGACGATGCGCGTACTCTCGTCCAGTACGAACTGTGCGATAAATCGGGCGCTCTCGGAATCGAAGGCGCGGGCTTCGAAATGAACGATGCCCGACGCACCGTCGAAGGACACGCTGGTCATGCGGTTCCAGTAGTCGCGCACATCCTCGATCGGCCGCCCTTCGCCCAGACGGAAGACCACGTCGCGATCGGGTAGGTTGTAGAGCCGCTCCAGCGGCAGCGCGGCGGCGGCAGCCTCGACCATCTGCTGACTGCGCACGAATTCGTAGACGATCTCGGCGTCAGTCCCGCCGACGGTGACGGTCTGCGACAGCGCGCCGAGAAAGGAGACCGGACCAACGGACTCTGCGCCGCGGATCGAGAACGAGGTCCGCGAAGCGTACTGGTCGGCGGCGACCCCGTAGAGGTAGGCGGCGATCGCGGAGGCGGGAAGCGCGACGGCGACGACATAGCTCCACAGGGCGAGCCGGTGGCGCGCCTTGGGCCGGGCTGGCGGCGCGGTGCGGGATTCGGCACCGGGCGGGAGGTTGACCACCTCGCCGCGGACCGGCGCGGCCTTGGGCTTCGTTACCGCCGCAGGCTTTGAAACGATCGCGGCAGGCTTTGCAACGACCGCCGCCGTGGCGGGCCTCTCTGCGGCGGGCGCGGCCTCGACGGCACTTTCTTTGGCCTGACTCATCGTTCCGCCTACATACTCGCTCCGCGCCGCGCGCCGTCAAGGAAGGCAGCGGCCTACTCGATCGTACACGGCTCACGCCTACCATGTCGGAGATACCTTGCAAAATACAAGCTTGCGGCAGCAGCCAGCGCCGGCGACGATTGCCCGCGCCGCAGCGGCGAGGCTATACGGCTCAAAGTTGCACAAGGCGACGCGCGGCGAAGTTCTCCGCGCGCTCCAAGCCCGTAACGGAACGACGCCACATGACCGCCGCCGACCGGGGAGCCCGGAGACCCCCTGCGCCGCCGTCGCGTCCGCAATGCCAGCCGCGGGCGTACGGGTGGCTCGAGCTGCAACTGCGCGTGGTCTTCGCATTGATCCTGCGCGAGATGACCACCCGCTTCGGCCGTTCGGCGGGCGGTTACCTGTGGGCGGTGCTCGAGCCCGCCGGCACGGTGGCGCTGCTCGCGTTAGTCTTCTCTCAGATCGCACGCCATCCGCCGCTGGGCGTCGACTTCGCGCTGTTCTTCGCCACGGGCTACGTCGCCTTCCACTGCTACATGGACATCTCGCGAAACGTCAGCAACGCCGTGCGAACCAACCGCGCGCTGCTCACCTTTCCAAGCGTTACCATGCTGGACGCGATTATAGCGCGTTTCTTGCTGCAGTTGCTCACCACGATTTTCGTCGGCGCGCTGATCCTGACCGTTCTCGTGGTAACGAGCCGGCAGCCTGTCGCGCTCGACCTCGGCGCCGTGCTGCTCGCGATGGGGCTGGCGGCGCTGCTCGGTCTCGGCGTCGGCGCGCTCAACTGCGTCCTGTTCGCCTTCTCCCCGACCTGGGAACGCGTCTTCAACGTAGTCAACCGGCCGCTGTTCTTGATCTCGGGGGTGTTCTTCATCTACGAGGCGCTGCCGCGGGCGGCGCAGGACGTCATCTGGTGGAACCCGCTGATGCATGTGACCGCCATTATGCGCACCGGCTTCTACCCGTTCTATGAGCCCAGCTACCCCTCGGTTGTCTATGTCGGCTTCTTCGCGCTTGCGCCGCTCGCGGTGGGGATGCTGCTGCTGCGGCTGGCGCGGGCGCGCATGCTGGAGGATCAATGATCGCGCTGCGTAACGTCAGCAAGTCCTACCGCGCCGGCAGCGAGACACGGGTGCTGATGCGCGACGTGTCGCTGACGTTGCCTCGCGGTCGTAGCGTGGGGCTGCTCGGGCGCAACGGGGCCGGCAAGTCCACGCTGCTGCGGATGATCGGCGGCTCCATCATGCCTGACCGAGGCGAGATCGTCCGCACGGTCAGGGTCTCCTGGCCGCTGGGCTTCGGAGGCGGCTTCCACGGCCTGCTGACCGGAGCCCAGAACGCGCGCTTCGTGGCGCGGATCTACGGGGTGGACACCGACGCGATGATCGAGAGCGTGGCCGACTTCGCCGAGCTCGGGCCGTTTCTGCACATGCCCGTCTCCACCTATTCCTCGGGCATGCGGGCGCGGCTGGCCTTTGGCGTGTCGATGGCCATCGATTTCGACGTCTATCTTGTGGACGAGATCACCGCCGTCGGAGACGAAGCCTTCCGTCGCAAGTGTCGCGCCGCCTTCCGCGCCAAGTCGGCCACAGCTGACATCGTGATGGTCTCCCATGCGCCGGCGACGATCCGCGAATACTGCGACTGCGGCGTGGTGATGGAGGAGGGGAGGCTTCTATATTTTGAAGATGTGGGAGAGGCGCTCGCCCTCCACCACGCCAACATGGGCACCTGAAAGAGCGTCGACGCGACTGATGTCGACGGCCCACCGGACCGGGGCTAACGTTCATGCGGTTTGATCTTCGGCTCGGCGGCTGCGGCGCGCGACGAAAGCGAACGGGTCTCTCCCCAGCGCGAAAGGCGTATGCTCTGAACGAAGGTCACGAGGGCGCGCTGGCGGCCAAAAACTGCCGTCACCCTGGTATCGTGCGGGCGCTCATCACGACTTGCGGCGGAAAGTGGCCGGGTCGCACACGCGCCGGTCGCGCCGAAGGACGGGCGGCCGGGCCGGCGCGACGTACACGAGGGAGGCGACCGCCGCGTTCGACGAGACTATGCGCGGCTCCCGTTCGGTCGCCCCTTGAGGCGTGCGTCGTGAGGGCCGCGCCATGAACTCGACCCGGCGGGCGCTGATAATCTTCCACGACGACAGTTCGTTGGCCGTCGCACGCGGCTTCGCGGACCTGATCGCGGCGCAGGGCTGGCACCCGGAGTTCCTGCTCTACTGCAACCCGCTGATGGGACCGCCGGACCTGTCGCCGCGCCAACTCGCCCATGGGCTTGGCCCGTATCCGCTGGCGCATCGCCGGACCGGTCTAGAGGCGGCCGACCCGACCTTCCTGGCCGGCTTCGCGCTGGTGGCCTCAGCTAAGTATCCGGTGCTGTTCCGCAGGCTGTGGCGATGGCGGGCCTGGTGCTTCGACGGACCTCGGCCGTGTTTCCTAGGATTGTTCCCGGGCCTGGAGCTGAAACGCGCGTCCGGCTGGCGCATCCGACGCTACGCGGACGTGCTGTGCTGCGTGAGCCGCTCCGACGTCGCCGCCTACCGCGCCTTCGCGCCGCCGGGACGGCCCGCGCATCAGCGCGTGCTGCGGTTGCACCCCGCGCTGATGCGACGCGCGCCGGCGGCCGCTCGGCCGTGGACCGACCCGCCCCAGGTGGCGACGTTCTTCACCCAGAGTGTCGTGCCGGAGACACTAGCCGGCCGCCGCGCCGTTCTGGCGACGCTGGTCGAAGCCGCCCGCGCCAACCCGGAGACATGCGTCACGCTGAAGCTGCGCCACCGCCGCGACGAGAACCGCCGCCACACTCACGTCGAGCGCTGGTCGTACGAGACTCTTCTTGCCGAGGTCGCCGCGCCGCCACCGAACTTCCGCGTCTCCGACGCGCCGATGGCGGACGCGCTGGCGGAGACGGACTTGGCGATCACCTGCTCCTCCACCGCGGGCGCCGAGGCGGCCGCGGCCGGAACGCCGACGCTGTTTCTGCTGGACTACCCGGACGCCGAGCGCGAGCCGACGGCGGCGTCGATGCGGGCCCTTCTGGCCGGCAGCGGCCTGACGGCCGACCGCGCTGCGGTCGTCGCGCTCGACCGGCGACGCCCGGCCGCGGCCTGGGCCGAGGACGTGTTCTCCACCCCGGCGGACCTGCAGGCGGCACTGGCGGCGGTGGACGCCTTCCACGCCGCGCCGGTCACCGCGACGCGTCGCGCCGCGCGCTTCGGCGCCCGCGTGGCGCGCGCGGCCATAGCGCTTGACGTTGCGTTTGGTCGGCGACTACGAGGAACCGTCCTCAGCCTGAGGGCTGCCGCCCCGCCGCAGGGCGGACAACGCGAGAATGCTGAGGACTTCCGTGCAGGTAACCCGAAACTTTTCTAAGTATGCGGTTTTCTCGGAAGACAGCATTCTCGTCGCGCTCAACAAGCTCAGCGCGAATGGCGTCGGGATCGTGGTCGCGGTGACCGAAGGCGGCTACGTGGAAGGCCTGCTCAGCCAGGGGGACGTCCGCCGCTGGCTGATCGAAACCGAGCGCGCCGATCTCGGACGCCCCGTGGTCGAGATCGTCAACCGCACGTTCTATTCCGCCCATATCGACGCTAGCCCGGCCGAGATTCGCTGCAAATTCAGCGAGACGGTGTCGGTCGTGCCGCTGCTGGACGATAACGGCCGCCTGACCGCCGTGGCGACTGCCGCGACGGGCCTGCTCGAGATCGCGGGACGCGAGATCGGCGACGATCGACCGGCGTTCCTGATCGCCGAGATCGGCAACAACCATCAGGGCGACCTCAATCACGCGCGACGTCTGATCGACTCTGCGGCAGCCGCCGGCGCGGACTGCGCCAAGTTCCAGATGCGCGACCTTGGCGCGCTCTACGCCGGACGCTGCGACGGAGACGTGTCGGCCGATCTCGGCGCCCAGTACACGCTGGATCTGCTCGATCGCTTCCAGTTGTCCGACGACGACCTGATGCGCGCCTTCGACCACTGCGTGGCGCGCGGGCTGACGCCGATGTGCACGCCGTGGGACGCGACGAGCCTCGCCAAGCTGGAGGCCTACGGGCTCCCGGCCTTCAAGATCGCTTCGGCCGACTTCACTAACCACGACCTGCTGGAGGCGGTCGCGGCCTGCGGCAGGCCGATGATTTGCTCAACCGGCATGGCCAGCGAAGACGAAATCGTCGAGGGCGTGCGCAAGCTGAAGGGGCTGGGCTGTCCGTTCGCGCTGCTGCACTGCAACTCGACCTATCCCGCCCCCTTCAAGGACGTGCGGCTGCGCTACATGCGCCATCTGCGCATCCTTTCGGGCGGCGTGGTCGGCTACTCGGGCCACGAGCGCGACGTCAACGTCGCGATCGCGGCGGTGTCGCTGGGCGCGCGGATCATCGAGAAGCACTTCACATTCGACCGTGGGCAGGAGGGCAACGACCACAAGGTCAGCCTGCTGCCCGAAGAGTTCGCCCGTATGGTCGAGGGCGTGCGCCAGGTCGAGGAGGCGCTCGGCGACGCCGCGCCGCGGGTGATCTCGCAGGGCGAGATGATGAACCGCGAGACGCTTGCCAAGAGTCTGGCCGCGGCCGTCGACATCCCCGCCGGCGAGCCGATCGAGGCGTCCATGCTGACTATCCACAGCCCTGGGCAGGGCCTGCAGCCTAACCGCAAGGCGGCGTTGCTGGGCCGACGCCTGGCGGCCCCCAAGAAGGCCGGCGATTTCTTCTTTGAGAGCGATCTCACCGAACGGCGCGCAACGGCGCGGCCCTATCGCTTCTCGCTTCCTTGGGGCGTGCCGGTGCGCTACCACGACTTCGCGCGGCTCGTGGCAATGTCGAACCCCGACCTCGTGGAGATCCATCTCTCCTACAAGGACCTCGACGTCGATTTCCGGAAGTTCATTCCCGGCCCGACCGGCCTCGGGCTGGTAGTGCACGCGCCGGAGCTGTTCGCCGGCGACCACACGCTCGACCTCTGCGCAGCCGACGCAAGCTACCGCACGCGATCGATCGCCGAGCTGCAGCGGGTGATCGACATCACCCGCGCGCTGACCGCGGTATTCGCCACACCGCGGCCCTGCATCGTCACCAACGTCGGAGGTTTCAGCAACCACCGCCATACCGATGCGGCGGAGCGGCGCGCGGCGCTGGCTACGTTGCGCGACAGCCTCGCCGCGCTCGAAGCGCAGGGTGTGGAGATCATTCCGCAGACCATGCCGCCGTTTCCTTGGCACTTCGGCGGCCAGCAGTTCCACAACCTGTTCGTGGAGCCGGACGAAATCGCCGGCTTCTGCGCTGAGACTGGCATGCGGATCTGTCTCGACACCTCGCACTCCCGGCTCGCCTGCGCCCATCTGGGGCTGTCTTTCGATGAGTTCCTGTGCGCGGTGGCGCCGCATGCGGCGCATATGCATCTGGCCGACGCGCGCGGCGTGGACGGGGAGGGCGTGCAGATCGGCGAGGGCGACATCGACTGGCCGGGCTTCTGGCGCGTGATGCGCGAGACCGACGTGAAGGCAAGCTTCATCCCCGAAATCTGGCAGGGCCACAAGAACGACGGCGAGGGCGCATGGCTCGCGCTAGAGAGGCTCGAGGCTCATGCTGCGGCCTGACGTGAGCGGTCGCGTGATCGCAATCATCCCCGCGCGCGGAGGCTCCAAGGGTCTGCCCGGCAAGAACCTGGCGGAGATCGGACGCTTGCCACTAATCGGTCGCGCGGTCCGCGCCGCTGCGGCCGCCGCCAGGGTCGAGGCCGTCTACGTCTCCACCGACGACGCCGCCATCGCGGCGGCCGCGCGCGTGCACGGCGCCGTCGTGATCGAACGTCCTGCCGCGATCAGCGGCGACGCTGCGTCCTCGGAGGCGGCGCTGTTGCACGCGCTCGACGCCGCCGAGGCGGCGGACGGCCAGGTCCTCGCGCTGGCTTTCCTCCAATGCACTTCGCCGTTCACCGAGGGCGCGCATGTCGACGCGGTGCTGGCGCCGGTGCTGGCCGGCGAGGCCGAGTCCGCCTTCTCCGCTGCGCCCAGCCATGGCTTCCTGTGGACGATCGGCGCGGATGGGCTGGCTGAGGGCGTGAACCACGACCATGCCTTGCCGCGCCAACGCCGCCAGGATCGGACGCCCGAGTATCTCGAGACCGGGGCCGTCTACGCCATGCGCACCGACACGTTCCGCGCCACGGGCGGCCGGTTCTGCGGCCGCACGCGGCTGGTCCCCCTCGACGCCCCGCTGCTGGAGATCGACGACGCCGCCGACCTTGCCCTGGCGCGGGCCCTGTGGGCGGCGCGCGAGGTGGAGGCGGCCGATGCGCCGGCCTGAAGGAGACGCGCCCATGACCCGACCCGCCTCGGATGCCGCGCCAAAGCCGGGGCCGACGCCCGCCCCGCCGACCAAGACCGAGCCGGACGGCTTCACGCGGCTGGTCACGGCGACGGACTGCCTGGTCTGCGGCGCGGCGGCAGCGCGCTGGCGCAGCGACTATCCCTCGCTGGTGGAGCCCTTCGCCTCGAGCGTCGTGCGATGGTGCGAGGCCTGCGGCAGCGGCGCCGTCGAGGGGGCGCGCGCGCTCCTGTCGGGCTACTATGAGCGCGACTACGCCGCCAGCAACCGCGGCGACCGCCACGCCCCGCCTGCGACTTACTTCTCCGCTGAGTACCGGCTGAGATCGCCCAAGATCAGTCGCTACTTCAATCGCGCTCAGGCCCATGTCGATCTGCTGCACGACTTCAACGTCCCGATGGAGGACGTGCTGGACTTCGGCAGCGGCCCCGGATACTTGCTGCATGTGGCGCAGGCCCGACGGAAGTTCGCCTACGAGCCCGACGAAGAAAGCGCCAAATATCTACGGCACATTGGCGCCCGGCGCTTCGCGACGCTTGAGGAGATGCGCGGCGTGACCTTCGACGCCATCGTGTCGTCGCACTCGCTCGAACATCTGGCGGCGGAGGACCTGCGGCCGACGCTGACCATCCTGCTCGGGGCGCTGAAGCCGCAGGGAAAGCTGCTGATCGAGGTGCCGAACGGCGGCCATGCGTATCTGCACCTCGAGGCGCGCAACGATCCGCACACGCTGTTCTTCACGCCGGCCGGGATCGTCGCGGCCGTGGAGGGCGTCGGCGGGCGCGTGCTCTACCGCAAGGCGCGCGGCAAATCCGTGTCGCCGCTGCGCCATGACCCGTTCTATGCTCCGTCCGGCGGTCGATTCGCCGAGGAGGCTCGCGGCGCCTTGGCCCTGGTGTGCGAGCGCGGCGACGCCAAGGGCGCATAAGGACCGGCGGCACGCGAGTGAAACCGCTTCGGCGATCGCGCCCGACAGGAGACGGACAAGCCGATGAAGATGCTCGCCCAGTTGCGCAGGACCGCACGCTTCGCCGGCCACGGCTTCAACGCGGCGATGCGCTGGATCACCAACCGTCTGACCGGCGGCTATTTGGCCCGTCTCGACAGCCGCAGCGAGGCGGCGCTGAAAGCCGCCAACCGCGCGGCGCGGACGGCCGAGGCGCTGCACGACCGGCTCCAGGACCAGGCGTTGGCGGCGTTGGTTCTGGAGCGCATGTCCATCTCCGCCGCCGCGTCTGCGGGACCGGACCAGACCGCGCTCCTGCGGCTGCTAGAGGAAAATCTGGCAGCCACCCGCCTGTTGCGCGACCGCCTGCAGGACGGCGGCCTGGCGGCGCTGGTGCTTGAGCGCATGTCCATCTCCGCCGCCGCGTCTGCGGGACCGGACCAGACCGCGCTCCTGCGGCTGCTAGAGGAAAATCTGGCAGCCACCCGCCTGTTGCGCGACCGCCTGCAGGACGGCGGCCTGGCGGCGCTGGTGCTTGAGCGCTTGTCCATCTCCACCGCCGCGTCTGCGGGACCGGACCAGACCGCGCTCCTGCGGCTGCTAGAGGACAATCTGGCAGCCACCCGCCTGCTGCGCGACCGCCTGCAGGACGGCGGCCTGGCGGCGCTGGTGCTTGAGCGTATCCAGCCGAAACCCGCTGCTGGGAATGGCCGCGGCGAGGCCGACGCGCGCACCATCCCACCCGCGCGATGACGGCGTTGTCGATGACTCTCTCCGAAACCATCATCGCGCCGGCGGCGCCCGCAAGCCCTGTGCCTCTCAAGGTCGCCTTGCCATTCCAGGACGACTCCAGCCTTTTCTTTGCGGCGAAGGTGGCGGCGGCGTTGAGCGAGCGCGGCCACATCGGGCTTACGACCCAGATCCTCGAGCGCGGCGCCAAAGCCAGCAAGGTGTCATCGCGACAGATCGCGGCGATGCTCGGGTCAGGCGGGCCGGATCTCGACCTGCCCGAGACTGACTTCATGAAGCCGGAGTTCTTGAGATCTTTTGACGCCGTCGTTACCTGCAAGGCGACAGCGCTGCAGCGCAGAACGATGGCCAACTCCGCCTTCCGCAACCGTGCCGAACGGCCGGTTTTCGTGGCGTTCCTGCCAGGTTTGGAGTTTACGCCAGAGAAGGGCATGGAGAACCGTCGGAGTTTCGACGTTGTATTCCTGAACACGCCCGGCGATCTCGCGGCGTTCCAAACTGCCCGAATCGGCGAAGGTCCTTTCCACGCGGACTGGGGCCACCCCTACTTCCTGACGCCGCGCACTTGGCGCGAGCCGAAGCCGGACGCGCCGATCTACTTCTTCACGCAGGCGATCGCGCCACAGACGCTCAATGGCCGGCTGCACATGCTCCAAGTTCTGGCGGCGATGGCGCTGATCCATCCGCGGCGCCGCATCGTCCTGAAGCTGCGCCATCTGCCCGACGAGAACGCCCAGCACGCGCATCGCGAGCGCTTCTCGTACCCATGGCTGCACAACCGCATGATGCGCAATCCGCCGCCAAACCTCGAATTCGCCGACGGCGCGATGGACGAAGTTCTCGCCGAAGCGGGCGTGGCGATCACCTGCACCTCGACCGCCGCGATGGACGCGGTCAGCGCCGGCGTGCCAACGATGCTGTATCTCGACTATGTCGAGAATTACGCCGACTATACGGTCGAACCGATGCGGACGATGTTCAAAGGCAGCGGCCTGATCAGGCCCCTGCCCGCCCTGCTGGACCTCGACGCCCTGCCGCCTGACCCGGACTGGCTGGCCCGCCATTTCCGGGGCGAGGAACTCTACGATTCCCTGATCGACGCCATCGTCCGCTGGCAGGGGCGCTAGAGAGCGACCCGTCCGACAGCGCATCCGGCCCCCATGAACCGTCGTCACGGAAGAGAAACATGAACGACACGATAGAGCCGCGCCGCCGCGTGATCGAAATTCTCGGCCTTGATCGCGAGCCCGAGAAGCCCGTCTACGGCCCCAACGACGCGGTGTCGCTAGAGAACGTCACGCCCTATCCGCCGGATCTCGACGACCTCGCGCGCCTCTACGATCTGGTGCGGCGGCGGCGCGTGACCACCATTCTGGAGTTCGGATCCGGCTACTCGACGGCGGTGATGGCGGCGGCGCTGGAGGAGAACCGACTCGACTTCGCCGACGCCCCCGCCTTCTTGGCGCTGCGCCGCAACAACCCGTTCGAGCTTCACAGCGTCGACGGCAGCGCGGCGTGGCTGGAGACCACCGCGACGCGCATCCCCGACTGGTGCCGCGACCGCGCGAGCATGCACCGGTCGGACGTCTCGATCGGCCTGTTCGCCGACCGGCTGGTCCACTACTACAACGACCTGCCCAACGTCTGTCCCGACTTCATCTATCTGGACGGGCCGATGCAGCACGACGTTGCGGGCGAGGTCGGCGGGTTGCACTTCCGCCACAACGACCGCACGGTCGTCGCGGCCGACATCGCGCGCATGGAGTGGCTGCTCCTGCCAGGGACTTACGTTCTGGTCGACGGGCGCACCAACAACGCGCGTTTCCTGCGCGCCAACCTGCAGCGCGATTGGAACTATAGTCACGAGCCCGAGGCTGACGTGCACAGCTTCGAGCTTGTCGAGCCGCCGCTCGGGGCGCTCAACCAGCGCCAGTTGGCGTTCTGCCTGGGCCCCTGAGATCTGGACAGGATGGGGTCACGCCATAGGGGGTTTCCGTACCATTTTCCCCGAAAGTGCCGCTACTTCGCTCGTGGGAAATCAGTAGCTTAGCGGGGATTTGCGCTGCAACCCCATGATTTTACTCGGGTGGCAGCTTTTCTCGCGCGGGCCGATGGAAACGGCTTAGTCTGTGCTCCGGGACGGAGTGACGCTCTTCGAATCGCGACGCATCGAGCGATTTACGGTCGCCGGCTACGGTCGCTGTTCGAAGAGCGCCATGCGCTTCGACATCAAGCGCGCCGCAGGCCATATCGGAAGGGGCTGGTGCAACCAAAAGCTGCCGGATAAACAAATTCAATATGTTACGCGCAT
>NZ_DAIQNN010000071.1:0-15341 GCF_036788415.1 Rubrimonas sp.
GTTGCCGCTGACCGTGGTGATCCCGACCAGCCGGGCGAAGACGCCCGCGACGAGTATCGCGATGGCGTCGTCGTCGCCCGGGTCGCAGTCCAGCAGCAGCTTGGGCTTGATCATCGCGCTGCGGCCTCTCTGTCGCGGCAAGCGCGGCTGTCGATCAGCCGGACCGGCGACCGACCATGGCAGAGATCACGCGCCTGCGTCAGGGCGCCATGACCCGTCGGCGCCGAGAACGGCGCCGACGATGCGCACGCCCGACGCCGCGTCGAAGACGTGGACACGGCTTCCCGGGCGCAGGGACAGCGCGACGCCACCACCCTCCGGCAGGGAGACATGCGTCTCGCGGCGGATCGTGCGCACGAGCTGACGCGCGATCTCGACGCTGTAGAGCGTCTCCGAGCCCAGCGGCTCCGCCGTGACGCAGGGCCCGGCGGCAAGCGCCGACGACGCGCCCTCGCCCGGGCCGATCTCCAGTTCTTCCGGCCGGACGCCGAGGACGACGGTCGGCTTGGAGCCCGGAAGCCGCCGGGCGAGCGCGGCGCCCGCGTCGCCGGTCATGGTGAGGCTCCAGTCCTGCCCCCGCAACGCGACGCCCTGCGGGTGCGCGACGACGTCGCCGGGCAGAAGGTTCATGGCCGGACTTCCGATGGTGCGCGCGACCGCGAGGTCGGCGGGCCGCAGGTAGACGTCCTGCGGCGTTCCAATCTGGGCGATGTCGCCGCCGGCCATCACCACGATGCGGTCGCCCATGGTCATGGCCTCGACCTGGTCGTGCGTGACATAGAGCGCGGTGGAACCCACCTTGCGCTGGATGCGCTTGAGTTCCGAGCGCATCACGACCCGCAGTCGCGCGTCCAGGTTCGACAGCGGCTCGTCCAGCAGCAGCACTTCGGGATCGCGGACGATGGCGCGGCCGAGGCTGACGCGCTGCTGCTGGCCGCCCGACAACCTGTCGGGCGTCTTGGTCAGATGCTCGGTCAGCTCGAGCATCTCGGCCACCTCGGACACGCGGCGGCGGATCTCGTCACGCGCGACGCCGGCCGATTCCAGCGGAAAGGCAATGTTTCCGAAGGCTGTCTTGTGCGGGTAAAGCGCGAAGTTCTGGAAAACCAGCGCTACGCCGCGCCGAGCCGGATGGATGTCGTTCACCACCCGGTCGCCGACGAGGATCTGTCCGGCCGTCACCCGTTCGAGCCCCGCGACCATGCGCAGCGTCGTAGTCTTGCCGCAGCCCGAGGCGCCGACCAGCACCATCAACTCGCCGGGCTCGATGCGGAAGCTGACCCCCCTCACGGCGTGGAGCCCGCCGGGATAGGTCTTCCAAAGCGCGCGCGTTTCGACCGCCAGCGTCATCGCGCCCGACTATCCCTTCGTCCCGCCGACCGCGACGCCGCGGATCAGGTGCTTCTGGCCAATCGCGAACATCGCGACCAGCGGCAGGATCGAGATCAGCACCGCAGCCATCAGCAGGTTCCACAGCACCGTCTCCTGATCCGAGAAGTCCGCCAGCGCCGTCTGGATCACCTTCATGTCGGCGGTCGAGGTCATCACCAGGGGCACGAGAAACTCGTTCCAGACCGCGGTAAAGTTGAACATGGCGACGACCGTCAGCGCCGGCGCCGCCAGCGGCAGGTATATCTTCCAGAAGATGGCGAACTCGCTGGCCCCGTCCATCCGCGCCGCCTCGACCAGATTGTCGGGCAGCATCCGCATGAACGACGTCATGAGGTAAGTGCCGTAGGCGGTGGCCAGGAATGGCAGGATCATCGAGGGGTAGGAATTCAGAATGCCGAAGCCCCCCACGCCGAGGATGTCGTTGCCCCCGGCGAGCGGAAAGCTGCGGAACATGATGAACAGGGGAATGATGGTCACATGCACCGGCACCATCAGCGTGGCGAGGATCAGCAGGAACATGGTCGTGCGCCCCGGAAAGCGCATCTTCGCGAAGGCGTAGCCCGCCAGTCCGTCGATGAAGACGATGCCGATGGTCGAGACGGAGGCGATGACGAAGGTGTTCCACATCGCCCGGCCAAAGTTGGTGACCTCAAAGACGCGGCGAAAATTGTCCCACCGCACCACGTCCGGCGCGAGCACGGGCGGCCAGGCGAAAACCTCGGTCGGACTGGAGAGCGCGAGCGACACGATCATCAGGAACGGGGCCAGGATGATGCCGCTCAACGCGATCAGCGCGACATAGATCAGCGCGCGGCGGGTGCGTCGAACCAGAGGCGGCGCGTAGTCGATCGTGCCCATGCCGCCCCCTTCAGCGCCTTCTGCCGCCGAGTTGGCCCGACAGCGTCAGCAACAGGAGCGACAGGCCCATGATCGCCACGAACAGCACGACCGCCACCGCCGCCGCGTAGCCCATGGCGAAGGAGCGGAACGCCTGATTGTAGGAGAACAGCACCGCAGTCGTCGTCGACCGGCCCGGCCCGCCGCCGGTCAGCACTACGACCTGATCGAACACCTGAAGGTTGAAGATCACCGCCGTCACGACGACGAACATGGTCGTCGGCGTCAGGATCGGCAGCGTCACCTGCGTGAAGCTGCGCCACCACGACGCGCCGTCCATGATCGCCGCCTCGCGCAGATGGTTCGGCACGCCCTGCAGCCCGGCGAGAAAGATGACCACGGAATAGCCCATCTGCCGCCAGACGCCGATGCCGATCAGCGTGGGCAACGCCTGGGCGCTGTTGCTCAGCAGGCCCTGCCGCTCCACCCCCAGAAGGCTCAGCAGGTAGTTGAACGGCCCGAAGGCAGGATTCATGATGTATAGCCACGCCACGCCGATTGCGACCCAGCTCGCCACCTGAGGCATGTAGAAGACGGTCCGGAACACCGCCATCCCGTGCAACCTGGTGTCGAGCAATACGGCGATCGCCAGCGACAGGACCGTGGCGGGAACCACGGTGCCGACCGTGTAGACGAGCGTGACGCGGAACGCATCCAGCGCCCGCGGATCGTTGAAGAGGCGCTCGTAGTTCGCCAGACCGATGAAGCGCGGCGGCTGCAGCAGCGAGTATTGCGTCAGGCTCAGATAACCGCCGTAGAGCAGCGGCGCGATTTTCAGCGCCAGAAACAGCGCCATGACCGGCAGGACGAAGATCAGTCCCCATCGCGCCTCCGCCGGGGTGACCCATTCGCCCCGGAACAAGCGCGGGCCCGGCCCCGCCATCTCCGCTCGCCTACCCTGCCCTGCGCCTCAGTTAAAGCCGATGCCTGACCGGTCGATGATCTCCGACTGGATCTCGCGCGCGGCGCTGTCCATCGCCGTCTGCGGGTCCATGCCGTTCAGCATCAGCTCGTCCAGCCAGACATTCAGGATCGCCTCGTATTCCGAGAAGTTCGGGTGCTTCGGATCGGCCGCGCCACCGGTCAGCGCCAGGTCGAGGTAGCGTTGCGCCAGCGAATTGGCCGCCAGATAGGGGTGGCCCTCCGGCAGGATCGCGCCGGGGATCGACCCCCCAAGACCGGCCAGCTGAACGATGATGTCAGGCTCGACGATGAGAAATTGCAGCAGCCGCGCCGCCGCCTCCTTGTTGCGCGAGGTCGACGTGATCGCGATGACATTCGCTCCCAGCCCGGCCCCGGCCATTTCCTCGCCGCCCTGCGGGCCCGGCGGCACCAGGCCGAGGCCTGCGTATTGCAGCAGGTCGGGAAACTCGTTCTGCCAGTTGCGGAAGGCGAAATTGTTGTAGACCATCGCGGTACGCCCCTGACCCAAGCCCACGTTGTCAGCCTCGATCGAGCGCGGCACGTCGCAACACTGCACCAGCTTCTGCAGGAAGGCCGCGGCCTCGACCGCCTCCGGCGCGTTCATCATGGCCGTCATGCCGTCGTCCGAGAACATCCGGCCGCCGTTCGCCTCGACCAGCCGGGTGAACAGGTTCGAGCGATTGAAGTTGAACGACGACGAATAGAAGCCGAGCTGCGTGATGGCGCCCGAAGCGTCGCGCACGGTCGCGGCCTCCGCCCAGCTCAGCCACTCGTCCCAGTTCTGCGGCGGGGCCGAGGCGTCGACGCCGCCGGCCTCAATGAGATCGGTCCGCCAGCTCAGAGCGTTCGCCGAGAACCAGGTCGGCAGCATCGACCAGACGCCGTTCCAGCTCGTCAGCTCGACGGTGGCGGGAACGAAGTCGTCGGGGTCGAAGAATGCGCCGTGGTCGGCGAGCAGCCCGCGCTCGGCGAAGCCCGCCACGAGGTTCGAAAACCCGAAGATGATGTCGGGCAGGGTGCCGCCCGCCGCAGCTGTCGCGATCTGCTGCTGGTAGGCGGACCACGCGGTGATCTCGTACTCGACCTTGATGTCGGGGTTCGCGGTCTCGAACGCGGGAATGAGGCGTTCGAGCACTGCGCCGTGCGCCTCGGGCGTCCCGTTGAACCACATGCGTATCGTCGTCTGCTGCGCAAGCGCCGAACAGGGGAGCGAGCCTCCGATCAAGCTGAGAAACGCGGTCGTCGCGAGCGCGTGTCGCATGGCTGTTTTTTCCATAGGTCGAATCCCTGATGACTCTAGTTCACGCTCTGCGGCGAAATCAGATCAATCCTTTCGGGAACTAACCGGGCGGGCAAGACCCAACCGCGGAAGACAGGGCGCATTTGCGCCGCTGCGCAAAATGTTGATCCCCATCACGCGTTCTGATCCAGGCCGGCCAAACTCTTTGCACATCGCCTATTGCCACGTGAACGACCCCTGTGTGCCCAACGCTGATAGAGCTGGGCCGCCCCGGCATGGCGCGTGCGTCCGCCGGGTCGGTCCGGAATGCTCTGGACTGAGAGAGCGCAGGAAGGCGTGGCTCTGGGACGGGCGAGCGGTTCCTGCGGGCCTGGCTCACGAGCGAGCGACCAAGATCCGAAGCTGAACGACGTGGCGAGGCCGGAATCGGGACAGCATCGATAACACCGCAGAAGGCGCGGAAGCTCGCTCCGTTGCCGCAGTGCTATTCACAGTCTTCTGACAACCAGAATCACCAATTAACCAGACATGGCACTCAAGAGCTTACCCCTCATGGGTTGGACAGGGCACAGTTTGGAGAATAATTTCAATCTTTTGCCTGCTGCTTGAGTTCATTGTTACAATGTCTCGCCCTCATCAATACGGTAGCCGAGATCGATAGAGGCAGGCTCGTGAGCAGCGCCGCCCAGACGCGCCAACACGCATTCAACCGCGAGGGACCCCATCTCGGCGCGCGGCGTGAAGACGCTGGCCAGCCGGGGCGTCATCGCCTGGCCGACGTCAAGACCGTGGAAGCCCGCCACCGAGATCGGGCCGGGCGCTTCAAGACCCCGGCGGCGTAGTTCGAAGCAGGCGCCGACCGCTATGTCGTCGTTGGTGCAGAACAGACCGTCCGCAGGCGCCGGCCCGTCGAGCAGGCTGGCGACCATGGTCGCCCCGAGAGCGAAGCTCGACTTTTCGGCGCTCTCCACCACCCGCGGCTCAAGACCGGCCTCTGCCATCGCGCGCGCATATCCGTCCTGCCTTTGCCGGGTGCGTGGGTCGAGCCTGACGGCTGCATAGGCGATGCGGCGGCGCCCGCGGGCGATCATGGCGCGGGTCATCTCATAGGCGGCGTCGACGTTGTCGAAGCCGACCGTCTGCTGCAGGGCGGGGGAGCGGACATCCATGATCTCCACCACCGGCAGGGCGGCGGCCTCGATCAGGCGCAAGGCGCGTGCGGTGTGCTCACGGTCCGACAGGATCAGCGCATCGACGCCATAGGACAGGAGCGAAGCGATCGCACGCTCCTCCGCCGCCGGATCGTAGCCGTAGTGGGCGATCATCAGGCGCCGGTCCGCCGCGTCCGCCGCATCCGTCGCGCCCGCCAGCACATCGGCGAACACCTGGTTGGTCACTGACGGGACTAGGATGCCGATGCTGCGGCTGCGCGCGCGCGACAGCATCGACGGCGCCCGGCTAGCGACGTAGCCGAGGGCGTCGGCCGCCTCGAGGATGCGCCGGCGCAGCGCCTCGGAGACGGCGGCGGGATTGCGCAGGGCGCGGCTGACGGTCATGCGGGTGACGCCGACACGGGCCGCCACATCGCCGAGGGTCGGCCGGCGGGGCTGATGCATCGCCGGCTCAAGCACGCGCCGCGCTCGACGACGGGGGATCGAGGGCGGCGAGGCAGCGCAGGGCGACGGCCTCGAGGTCGGCCTCGACACTCACCCGCGCCGCGCCCTCGTCGTCGGCCGGGGGCTCCAGATCGGCGAATTGGCTCAGCAGCATGGCCTCGCCCCCAAAGAAGTGCGCCTGCCGGGCGGCGAGGCGCTCCCGGATCAGGGCGAAGTCGCCGTGCAGGTGGATGATCTGCAATCCCGGCGCAGCCGCGCGCAGCCGGTCGCGGTAGCGGCGCTTCAGCGCGGAACAGGCAAGCACCGCCGCGGAGCGCTGCGCCAGCGCGGCCGCCAGCGCGTCGAGCCAGCCCGCGCGGTCCTCGTCCGTCAGGGGACGCCCGCCCGCCATCTTGGCCTTGTTGGCGGGGCTGTGGAAGTCGTCCGCGTCGAGGAAGGGGGCGCCGATCATGGCGGCGAGGCGGGCGCCGACGAGGCTCTTGCCGCTGCCCGACACCCCCATCAGCACCACCCTCACGCAGCGGCCCCCGCCCGCTCGAGGGTGGCCATGCGCCGGCGCATGCGCACCACCACCAGCAGCAGGAACAGCACGATTGCGACCAGCGCCAGCGAGAGGTTCGAGGACAGCATGTACTCGTGGAGCGGCATCCGCCGGGCGTTGGCGATGGTCATCGCGCGGGAGAGGTTGCTCTCGATCAGCGGGCCCAGGACGACGCCGATGATGATGGGCGCCAGCGGCACGTCCAGCCGCTTGAACAACGCGCCCAAGACACCCAGCGCGACCGCCACGCCCACGTCGAACACGCTGTTTCGCACGCTGTAGGCGCCGAACAGGGCCAACACCAGCACCGTGGGGGCCAGATAGCCCATGCGGACCTTGAGGATGTAGGAGAAATACTTGATCCCGAACGCGCCGATCAGGGTCATCGCGACCACGGTCAGCATCATGCCGAATAGGAACACATAGGCGACATCGGGTCGGTTCACGAAGAGCGACGGGCCGAGGATGATGCCGTGCACCATCAGCGCGCCGGCGATGATGGCGCTCGTGGGGCTGCCCGGCACGCCCAGCGCCAGCAGCGGCACCAGCGAGCTGCCAACCGTGGCGTTGTTGGCGCACTCGGCGGCGATGATGCCGTCGGGGTTGCCCTTCTCGAAGCTCTCCGGCGCGTCCGAACTCCGCTTGGCCTCGGCATAGGAGAGAAATACCGCAAGGGTCGTGCCGACGCCGGGCAGCAGGCCCACGAACGTGCCGATAGCGCCGGATTTCAGCAGCAGCACCTTGCGCCGAAGGATCGCGCCGATCACGGCCATGCGGGTGATTGTCTGGTCGACGTAGCCGCCGCCCGTCTCGTCCTTACGGCCAAGGTTCAGCAGCATTTCGGCGATGCAGAACAGGCCCAGCACCACCGGCACGACCGAGACGCCGAGCCGCAGCTCCGGGCTGCCGAAGGTGAAGCGCTGGGCGCCGGTCGTGCCGTCCACGCCGATGGTGGAGATCAGCAGACCGAACAGCACCGCGGAGGCCGCCTTGAGCAGGCTGCCCGACAGCGCGCCGACGATGATCAGCCCCGACAGCGCGATGAAGAACATCTCCGCCGGACCGAACTGCAGCGCGAAGCGCGCCAGCGGCGGCGTGAACAGGATCAGCACCAGCACGCCGATGAAGCCGCCGAACATGCTGGAGAAGATGGAGTAATACAGGGCCTCGCGCGCGCGGCCCTGTTGCGTCATCGGGAATCCCTCCATCGCGACCGGCGCCGCCACGACATCGCCGGGCACGTTGATCAGGATGGCGGTGATCGAGCCGCCATACATGCACCCCATATAGATCCCGCCCAGCAGCAGCAAGCCTACCTCGGGCTCCATGGCGAAGGTCAGCGGCAGCAGGAGCGAGATCCCAATAGCCCCGTTCAGCCCGGGAACGGCCCCGACCAGCACCCCGATCAGAACGCCCACGAACACCGCCAGCAGCACGCTGACGGAAAAGAGCTCGGCGATCAGGGCGAGGTTGTCCATGGACGATCCTGAGCGGGGGTCGGGGAGGCCCCGGCGCTCTGGCCGGGGCGGATCGCCTTACTGCTGGAAATGCTCGGCGTTGCGCTCGATCACCTCGGCGTAGGCGGCGTTGGAGCGCGCCACCATCTCGGCCGTCGCGTCGGCGCCGAGATAGCGATAGGGCAGCGACGCCGTCTCGAAACGCGCGATCATGTCCGCGTCGCCCGAGATCGCGTCCAGCGCCGCCACGAGCCGCTCGCGCACATCGGAGGGGATGCCCGCCGGCGCGACCAGCACGCGGCTGACGCCCATGTCCAGCGGCAGGCCCTGTTCCTCGAACGTCGGCACGTCCGGGAACATCGCCATCCGGTCGCCCGCGGCGAAGCCGATCGGCGCGCCGCCCGCGCCCACGATGTTGTCGTGGCTCATGGACGACGTGGAGGCGAGGTCGATGTGGTTGCCCAGCAGCCCGTTCATCAGCTCGCCGCCGCCGCCGTAGTTCAGCGGCGTCACCTCGATGCCGAGGCCATCGGCAAAGGCGAGGATGTTCAACAGCCCCAGTGCGCCCGACTGGCCGACGACCAGCGCGCCGGGGTTGGCTTCGCCATACTCCTTCAGCGCATCCAGCGACGAGAATGCGCTGGCTGGGCTCGCGAAGATGCCCATGGGCATGGCGTCGAAGCTGGCGAGATACTCGAAGCTGTCGCCACCGAATTCGGTCTCGCGGGTCTGCGACAGGACGAAGTTGTCGGGGTAGCCGAACACGCCGAGCGTGTAGCCGTCGGCGTCAGCCGCCGCCATCTCGGCAATGCCGATCTCGCCGCCGGCGCCCTGGCGGTTGACCACGTTGATGGTCTGGCCAAGCTCCGCCGCGAGCCGGTCCGCCACGATGCGCGCCACCGTGTCGCCACCGCCGCCGGGGCTGTAGGGGACGATCAGCGTGATGGCGCGCTCGGGGTAGTCTGCGAGGGCGGCGCCGCCGAGGGCGAGGGCGAGAATGCCGCCGAGGGCGGCGATCGGGGTCTTCATGGGGGTCTCCTCCAGGTTTTCGGAACGTTTCTTCGGCTGGCTGTCGGACCTCAGAACAGGGCGCCCGACGGCGCTGGCAGGCCCAACAGGGCGCTGAACAGCGTCCACATCGCCGCGGTCGCGACCGCGGCGAAGATGGCCGCGCGCAGGGCGAGACCCGGCGTCAGGGGCTCGCCCGCCGTGAGGGCGTGCGTCACGTGGAAAGCCGCGACGAGCAAGGGTGCGGCGACGTAGAAGCCGAAGCCGCGGAGCGTGGCGAACCCGACGACAAGGGTCAGCGACGGAACGATCAGCCGTGAGATCGCCCGCCGCCATCCGGCGTTCGCCTCCGCAGGGCCTGGCCTCAGCAGGGCGCTCAGGCTCAGGCCAACCCCGACAGCGCCGAGACACCAGACCAGGGCCATGGGAAAGGCTCTTGCGCGAACGGGAAAGCCCGTCGCCACGTCGCGGGCGAACAGCGCCAGCGCGACCAGGGCGACGCCGAAGGCGACCTCAGCGACACGTCGCGCCTCAAGCCGTCTTCCCCGGCCACCCGCCACGGCCCACCTCCAGCACCCAAACGACCTACGCCAAAGCCATTATGTTATGCGTAACATCGCCACGCTTCCCGCGCAAGGCGAGGCCGTGGCGACGCGCTGGCGCTGTCAGCCCTTCACCGCGCCTGCGGTCATGCCGGCCACGATGAGCCGATTGGCGACCAGCGAGAACAGGATCACCGGCGCCACGATCAGCGTCGAATAGGCGGCGATGACGCCGTACTCCGCCCCCTGCTCGAGCCCGCCGAGAAAGCGCGTGACGCCCACCGTCAGCGGCTGGGCGTCGGCGCCGGCGAGAAACAGCGCGAACAGGTATTCGTTCCACGAGATGATGAAGACGAGGATCGCCATGGCGGTGACGCCGGAGCGCACGACCGGCAAGGACACGGTCCAGAACAGCCGCCACGGGCCGCAGCCGTCGACGATGCCGGCCTCCTCGATTTCCTTTGGCACGGTGTCGAAGAAGCCGACCATCATCCATGTCGCGAAGGGGATGTGGATGGCGAGATGCGCCAGCAGAAGGCCCAGAAGCGAGCCCGACAAGCCGAGGTTCACGAACAGCAGGAACATTGGCAGCGCGAGCACGACATAGGGCACGAAGCGCATCGCCAAGACGGCGAAGGAGACGTTGGCGCGCACGCGCCCGCCGATCTTGGTCAGCCCGTAGGCCAGCGGCACGCACACCACCAGCGTGATGGCGACCGCCGCGACCGAGATGATCAGGCTGTTGGCGAAGAAGAACAGGAAGTCCCCGCGGTCGAAGGCGGCCGTGAAATTCTCCAGCGTCGCCTCGCGCAACAGCAGCAGGTCGAGCGGCCCGCGGAAAAGCGCCGTCCGGTTCAGCGCCGCGGCCAGCAACATGAGCGGCGGCACCAGCGAGATGACGAGCCAGACCGACAGCCCGGCATGGACCGCTACGGCGACCAGCCGCCGCTTCGCACGTCCGGTCACGCCCGCGCCTCCTGTCGCCGCCAGATGGTGATGTAGAGCCACGCGACCGTCGCCATGATGAGAAACATCGTGAAGGCGATCGTGTTGGCCATGCCCATGTCCTGGTTCGCGACGCCGCGGTTGTAGGCGAGAATGCTCAGCGTCGTCGTCGTCCGCCCCGGCCCGCCACCGGTCAGCGCCCAGATCATGTCGAACTCGCGAAAAGCGCTGGTCATGACGATGATCGACACAAACAGCATGTGCGGCCGCAGCAGCGGCAGCACCACATGCCATAGCGTGCGCAACGCCCCTGCGCCGTCGATGGTGGCGCTTTCGTAGAGTTCCTCCGGGATGGTCGTGAGCGCGGCGTAGAACACCAGCACCGCCAGCGGCGTGAGGTGCCAAGCATTGGTGAGCGTCACCGCCAGCAGCGCCAGATCGGGCTCCAGAAGCCAGAAGGTGTCCGGTCCGCCCAGCGCCGTCGCCAGCGCGTTCACCAGCCCGGTTCCGGGCTGCCACATGAACAGCCGCCACGCGATGCCGCCCACCACCGGCGTCATGACGAAGGGCACGAGAAACAGCGCGAGCCAGGTGCGCCGGCCGCGCACGAGCTTGCCGTTCAGCAGAAAGGCGACCAGCACGCCGAAGACGATCGCGAGCGCCATGTTGCCCAGCGTGAACAGCGCCGTCACCCGCAGCGCGCGGTTGAACAGCGGGTCGGCGAAGGCGCGCTGATAGTTCTCCAGCCCGACGAAGACCTGGTTGCGGAAATCGTAGAGGAACACGTCATGCAGGCTGTAGCGCACCGCCATGCCCAGCGGCACGCCGACGATGGCGACCATCACCGCGAGGCCGGGCAGGATGAACCACCAGCCCTTGGTGTACTTGTCGAGGCTCTGGGCCATCGGTCGGGGCTCCCGGCGGCGACGGGGGCGCGGGGCCCCCGTCGGTGTTCAGCAGCGGGTCACTGCACGTAGCCGGCGCGCCGGAACGCCCGCTTCATGTCGTCCACCCAGCGGGTCTGCGCCTGCTCCGGCGTCAGGTCGCCGCTGAAGGTGTCCGTGATGAAGTCGACCGTGCCCTGCCACATCACCGAGCCGTATTCCGGGATGCCCTGCCGCACGAACACCGCCTCCAGTGTCTGCTGGTAAGCCGGCAGGAACTTGTCGAAATAGGGCTGCATCTGCTGCAGTTCCGGGTTGGTGAAATGCGCCGCGCGGCTGAACTGATTGGACTGCCGCGCCCACTCGACCTCGTTCTCCTGCAGCATCCAGGTGAGGAACTTCACCGCCTCGTCCGCATTGGGGGTGTCGAAGACGAAGACGCCGCCGCCGCCGAGGAACGGCACACCCTGCTCGAAGCCGGCGATGTTGCCCTCCCACTTCGGCAGCGGCTGGTAGGCGACCTTCCCGGCGGCCTGGCCGGAAGGGTCCTCGACCGTGGCGACGCCCTGGGGCCACATCGTCGCCATCGCCAGCCGTCCGTCGCGGAAGAACTCCAGCCCCTCCAGGAAAGCCCAGCTCTGGGCCTCGCGCGGAGCGGCGGTCTTGGAGAGGTCGATGAAGTAGTTGGCCGACTCGACAAGGATCGGATGGCCGAGATCGGGCTCGAAGTTCTCGTCCCAGCCCTTCAGGCCGGTGGAGTAGAGCACGACGATATAGCTGCGCGCGATCCCCGAGCCCGAGCCGAGCGCGTCGGCCCAGCCATAGAGCGGCTGGGCCAGCGTCTCGCCGGCCACCGTGGCGCCGGCGGGGCGGGTGAAGAACTCGGCCACCTCGCGCAGCTCGGCCCAGGTGGCCGGGATGGCGAGGTCGCGGCCGAACCGCTCCCGGAACGCCGCCTGCTCGTCGGAGTGCTCGAAGAAGTCCTGCCGCGCGATCAGCATCGGCGCCGCCGGCGAGGTCGGCAGCGCGATCAGCTCGCCCGGCCGCGCCTCGCTACGCATGTGGCTCTCGACCACGAGGTCGGGATAGGCGGAGACGTCGAAGCCGTATTTTTCCAGCAGCGGCGTCAGGTCGATGACGTGGTCCTGGAAGGTGCCGAACCAGCCCGGCGAGTGGTAGCCGAGGTCCCACCGACCGGTGCCGCCGATCGCCTCGATGGCCATGCGGTCGCGCAACTGGTCCGGCGGCAGGATCTCGCCAACCACCCGTACGCCAGTCTCGGCCTCGTATTTCGGCGCGAAATAGTTGATCACCGCGTCGGCTTCGGAGCCCGGGTGCAGGGCCCAGCGCAGCGTCGTCTGCGCCTGGGCATGGCCTCCCGCCAGCAGCGCGCCGCCCAGCGCGATTGCGAACATGCTTCTCATGGCGTCTCTCCCCTTTGATCGGTTGGGGGGGCGCGTCACAGGCGCGCCCCGGTCTCGGCGTCGAAAAGGTGCAGGCGCTCGGGCTGGGCCCAAAGCCTGACGGTGTCGCCGATCTCCAGCGCCGGCCGGTCGCGCAGCGCGGCCGTGATCTCCTGGCCGCCGAAATCGGCGCGCACATGGGTCTCGGCCCCGGTCGGCTCGATCTGCGTCACGGTCGCCACGAAGCCGCCGTCCGCCAGCGTCAGATGTTCCGGCCGCGCGCCGAGCGCGACGCGCCGTCCCGCGGCGATCCGCGTCGGCAGGGGCAGGGCGCCACCTGCTGCGCGCAGGGCGCCGTCCTCCGTGGCCACGCCCTCGATCAGGTTCATCGCCGGCGAGCCGATGAACCCGGCGACGAACAGGTTGGCCGGGCGGTCGTAGAGCTCCAGCGGCGCGCCAAACTGCTGCACGACGCCATGGTTCATCACCACGATGCGGTCGGCCATGGTCATCGCCTCGATCTGGTCGTGCGTGACATAGACCGTAGTCGCACCGAGCCGGCGGTGCAGGGCCTTGATCTCGCCGCGCATCACCACGCGCAGCTTGGCGTCGAGGTTGGACAGGGGCTCGTCGAACAGGAAAGCCGCAGGGTCACGGACGATGGCGCGCCCCATGGCCACCCGCTGGCGCTGCCCGCCCGACAGCTGGCCCGGCTTGCGCGTCAGGAACTGATCGAGGCCGAGGATGTCGGCGGCTCGGCGCACGCGCGCGTCGATCTCGGCTCGCGCCTCGCCGCGCATCCGGAGCGCGAAGCCCATGTTCTGCGCCACTGTCATGTGCGGATAGAGGCCGTAGTTCTGGAACACCATCGCGATGTCGCGATCCTTGGGGTGGACATCGTTGACCACCCGCCCGCCGATCGCGATCTCGCCGGCGGTGATCTCCTCCAGGCCCGCGATCATGCGCAGAAGCGTTGACTTGCCGCAGCCGGAGGGGCCGACCATCACGACGAATTCGCCGGGCTCCACTGATATGTCGACACCGTGGATGACCTTGACAGGACCATAGGCCTTCTCGACGCCGCGCAGAGCAATACCGCTCATGCAGCCTGGAGCCTACTCATGGGGATCGCGCCTCCCTTTCGGCCCCGTCTGCGCGGAGGCCTCTTGTTGCTCTCATAATACCGATCGAGGACCTCGGCGCAATCAACACCGACCTCGCCGACACCGACCTCGCCTCGAGCGAGGGGGCTCAACCAAAGGTCGCCAGCATGTAGCGACGCAGCAGGCGATGTAACCAGCAGGACACGGCTCGACTGCTCCAGGTCTGACGGCGCGCCGATCTATTTTCGTGCTGCTACGAGACCCCCACTGCGCTGTTCACAGCTTTTGCACGCCCTCGCACCGATGACCACAACAGTCCAGGGTGCGGACCATCCGCTCGAGCAACCTCTACGATGACCGCTTTCGATCGGCGCGACCTATCGCTGCTCCCGCCAGTCGTGGGGCGGGCGACGCGGATGAGCCAGCGTGGGCGATCAAGTAAGCGTACAGGGCGGCGCTGCTTGCTACTGTGCGTCCTCCGTGCATGGTAAGGGGAGTGGGGTATTCACCCATCACTGTGGACCTGCGCGCATGCCTATTCGCGGACTGCCATGACGCAGACTCTGCGAGGACGCCCCCCGACAAGAGGAATCGCTGCCATGAGTCTTTTTCGGGCCGTCTACTCATCCAGGCCTTTCGGCTTCGACGAAGGCATCCTTTTCGACATCCTGAGCGAGGCGCGGCGGGCAAACACCCGTGACGGCGTTACCGGGGCGCTCATCTGTCGAGCGGACATATATCTTCAATGGCTCGAGGGCCCCGAGAAGCAGGTCAAAGCAACGTTGGAGCGCATCAAAAACGACGACCGCCACCTCGAGATGAAGCTTCATGTCTCAGAGAACGCCTCCGAGCGGATCTTTGGCGACTGGTCAATGCTGCACGACCCTGCGACGACCTGGACGTGGTCGCAAAAGGAAGTCGCGGATGGCGCTGTTGATCGCGTCACGCCGGAGGAGATGACGGCTCAGTTTCTCAGAATTCGCAGCAAGTGCACCCACCAGGCCGACGAGGCGCGATTGCGGTAGCCGAGTTCGACACAACCGCGACGTCGGATATGATCGAATCCATCGCTCGCCCATTCACAGCCTCGCCGCCCAGACCCTGAACCGCCCCTGCCCGGTGATCTCGCGCGCGAGCCCCGCGCGCTCCAGCCGCATCAGCACGCGCAGCGCGGCGTCGTCGGAGAGCCCCAGCGCGCCGGCGGCGGCCGGGGCGGAGACGGCCGGCCTCTGCGCGAGGAGCGCGACGGCCCGGGCCGGGGTGGCGCCCTTCATCGCGGCGGCGGCGGCCTCGGCGCGGGCGCGCCAGGCGGCGAGATCGTCGATGAGCGCCATCGCGTCGCGGGTCCCGTCGGCTACGTCGGCGAGGAAGGCCGCGAGCCGGGCCTCG
>NZ_DAIQNN010000072.1:0-14948 GCF_036788415.1 Rubrimonas sp.
GCGTGCGCGTGGTGGACGCCGACATGGCGCAGATCCACGTCTCCGGCCACGCCTATCGCGACGACCTCAAGGCGCTCTATCACGCCGTGAAGCCGCGGATCGCGCTGCCGATGCATGGCGAGCACCGCCATCTGGTCGAGCATGCGCGCATGGCGAAGCTCTGGGGCGCCGACCACGCCATCGTGGCGCCGAACGGGTCGCTGGTGGCGCTCGACGCCAACGATCCCGACATCATCGACGAAGTGCCGACCGGGCGAAGCTACATGGACGGCGCGGTCTTCATCGGCAGCCATGACGGGGTGGTGCGCGACCGCCTCAAGCTCGCGCGACAGGGCCATGTGGTGATCGCGCTGGTGGTGGACGAGGCGGGCGAGCTGATCGCCGACCCCGAAGTGCGGGTGATCGGCGGCCCCGACACCGACGCGCTGCCGCTGGGCGACCACATCGCCGACGCGGTGGACGCCGCAATGGAGCGCGCCGGCAAGAAGGAGCGCGCGAGCGACAAGGCGCTGGAGGAGATCGCGGCGCGGGCGGCGCGCAAGGCCTGCATGGACCATTGGGGCAAGAAGCCCGTCACCACGATCATGGTGATCCGGCTGGAGGACGAATGACGCGCAGATCGCATCCAATTGTCATCAAACTGTCGCGAAACCGGGGCAGGAAGACGGCGCGCGTCACACAACTGACCGGAGATCCGACATGACCCTCGCCCTGCGTTCTCTCCTGCTCGGCGGCGCGTCCGCCCTTGCGCTCGGCGGCGCCGCGCTGGCCGCCTGCCCGACCGCCACTGTCGCCGACATGAAGGGCCTTTCGCCCGCCTTCCCGCAGCAGTTCGAGCTGGCCGAGCTTCAGGAGGCCGCCTCCTGCGCGATGGCGTTCGCCGAGAACCCCGAGATCGCCGCGCTCAATGCGCGCATCCTCGGCAACCCCGAGCTGCCGCCTGTGGCCGAGCGTTTGCCCGCCGAGCCGCTGGTCGTCGCGCCCTATGCCGCGATCGGGACCTATGGCGGCGCCATCAAGGGGCTGTCGCGCGCGACCGAATCCGGCACGTCGGACGTGCTGTCGCTGCGCCATGTGAACCTCGTGCGCTATTCCGACGACCTCAAGACCCTCGTGCCGAACGTCGCGAAGGCGTGGAGCTGGAACGACGACTACACGCAGCTGACCTTCACGCTGCGGCAGGGCCACAAATGGTCCGACGGCGCGCCCTTCACCGCCGAAGACATCGCCTTCTGGTACAACGACATCATCACCAATCGCGCGATCACCGAGAAGACGCCGGACCGCTGGACCTTCGCCGGCGAGCCCGCGACGGTCGAGGCGCTCGACCCGGTCACGCTGCGCTTCACCTTCGCCGCGCCCCAGCCCAACCTGCTCAACCGCTGGGCGGCGGATTACGGCCAGACTTTCGTGCCCAAGCACTTCCTCGGCCGCTTCATGGACAAGCACAATCCCGACGCCGCCGCCCTGCGCGCCCAGCACGGCTTCGCCACCGAAGCGGACGCGGTGAACTTCTATTACGGCAATTCCGACTGGAAGGACGTCCCCTCGCCGCTGCTGAAAGACCCCGCCAAGGCGCAGGCCATCGGCGTGGGCGTCAAGCCGACGCTGGAGTCGCACATCGTCGTCGAGGAGACCTCCGAAGGCCGCCGGCTCGTCGCCAACCCCTATTTCCACATGGTGGACACGGCGGGCAATCAGCTGCCCTACATCTCGGAGATCCGCGAAGACTTCGTGCCGGAGCGCGAAGTCGTGAACCTGCGCATCCTCAACGGCGATGTGACGTGGAAGCAGCAGGCGGTCGAACTCAACGACTTCCCGCTGCTCAAGGAGAACGAGGCGAAGGGGAACTACACCGCCGCCCTCGCTCCCACGCTCGGCGAGACCGTCTATTACAGCTTCAATCGAAACCACAAGGATGCGGCGTTGCGCGAGGTCTTCTCCGACGTGCGCTTCAGCCAGGCGCTCTCGCTCGGGCTCGACCGCGAGGAGATCGTCGAGATCGTCTATCTCGGCCAGGGCACGCCGGCGCAGGCGATCCCCGCCGAGGCGGCGACGGTGAACTTCGTCACCGAGCGCCACCGCACCCAGTTCATCGAGCATGACGTGGCGCGCGCCAACGCCCTGCTCGACGAGATGGGGCTCGCCCGCGGATCGGACGGCGTCCGCCGCCGCCCCGACGGCCAGCCGCTGGCCTTCCGCATCCAGTTCGCCAGCCAGGGCTCGCCGGTGCAGCTGCATGAGCTGGCGCGCGGCTACTGGGCCGATCTGGGCATCCGGGTCGATCTGCGCGAAGTGACGTCGGACGAGTATCGCGCCGGCGCCAACGCCAACGACGTGGACGTGTTCATCTGGAAGAACGACGGCATCTCAGGCCCGTTCATCAGCCAGGACGCGACCATGCTGGTGCCGCCCTTCGGCGACTACTTCAATCCGGGCGGCGGCTTCGAATGGGCCGAGTGGAAGGCCACTGGCGGCGCGTCGGGGACCGAGCCGCCGGCGGACATCAAGGAGCTGTGGGACCTCGCCGAGCAGTTCCTTTCGGCGCCGCTCGGCTCGCCCGAGAGCGACGCGCTCGGCGCGCGGATCATCGACATCCACGCCGACAATCTGCTCAAGATCGGCATCGTCTCCGACATCCCCAGCCCGTATGTCTACAGCAACGCGCTCGGCAATCTGCAGCCGCAGACCGCCAAGACCTACGATTTCTACTGGACCTATCCCTACCGCCCGCAGCAGTGGTTCTTCGCGAACTGAGCCGCCGCGCCGCGTAAACGCCCGCCCCGCAGCGCCGGGGCGGGCGATCCCCGATCCTGCGAGGGCGAGCCATGCTGCGCTATGTCGTCGAGCGCCTGCTGGGGATGGCGCTGACCCTGTTCCTCGTCTCCGTGATGGTGTTCTTCATCATGGAGCTGCCGCCGGGCGACTACGCCGAGCGCTACGCCTTCCGCAAATATTCCGGCACCGGCATCACCATGACCGCCGCCGACGTCGATGCGATCCGCGCCGAACTCGGCCTCGATGTCGCGGCGCCGATCCGCTATCTCAACTGGATCGGCGGGATCGTTCTTCAGGGCGATTTCGGGCCGGCCTATTCCGCCAACACCTCCGTCAACAACATCATCGGCGACAAGGTGTGGCTGACGCTGGGGCTGTTGTTCGCCACGCTGATCGTCACCTACATCGTCTCGATCCCCATCGGCATCTACGCCGCCGTGAAGCGCGGCTCGGCGGCGGATTACGGGCTGACGATCTTCTCCTATCTCGGCCTCGCCCTGCCGAACTTCCTGCTGGCGCTGATCCTGCTCTATTTCGCCAATCGCTGGTTCGGCCAGTCGATCGGGGGGCTGTTCTCGCCCGAATACGCGGAAGCGCCGTGGTCGCTGGCGAAGCTGTGGGACCTCGTGAAGCATCTGTGGCTGCCGGCCTTCGTGCTGGCCTGGTCGGCGATGGCCTACCAGATCCAGACGGTGCGGGCGACGATGTCGGACGAACTCAACAAGCTGTCGGTGACGGCGGCGCGGGCGCGCGGCGTGCCGGAGACGCGGCTCCTGATCAAGTATCCCGCGCGGCTCGCCGTGAACCCGGTGGTGTCCACCATCGGCTTCGACGTCAACCGCATCTTCTCGGAGCTGCCCATCGTGGCGGCGGTGCTGGGGCTGACCGAACTCGGCGACCTGCTGCTCAAGGCGTATCTCGACCTCGACATGAACGTCGCCGGCGCGATCCTGCTGATGCTGACCACCGTCATCGTGGTGATGAACTTCTTCTCCGACATCCTGCTCGCGTGGCTCGATCCGCGCATCAAGCTGGGGGGCTGAGCGATGACCGCCATCGACGACGGGCCCTCGCCGGAGCGGCGCGAGACGCGGGAGGAGCGGCGGGAGCGCGAACGCCGCGAGCGCTACTATTCCGCTTCGCAATGGACGCTGATCTGGTGGCGCTTCCGCCGCCATCGCGCCGCGATGTTCGCCGCCGTGATCCTCGGGCTGATGGCGTTTCTCGGCATCTTCGCCGAGTTCTTCGCGCCCTATGGCCCGACCGAGCGCAACCGCGCCTATCTCAACGGCCCGCCGCAGATGCCGATGTTCTGCGACCATAACGGCTGCTCGGCGGTTCCCTTCGTCCACGGCGCCCGCACCGAGCGCGACCCCCTCACCCTGCGCTCGCGCGCCGTCCCCGACCCGGAGACGCGCGTGCATCTCACCTTCCTGCCGCAGGGCGAGCCGGCCCACCTGCTCGGCTTCATCCCGATCCAGACGCGGCTGTTCGGGCTGGAGGATGGCGGACGGCTGCATCTGTGGGGCACCGACGAGCTGGGGCGCGACGTGTTCAGCCGCACGCTCTACGCCACGCGCACCTCGCTCAGCATCGGGGTGATCGGCGTGCTGATCTCCTTCGTGCTGGCGCTGATCATCGGCGGGATCGCGGGCTATTTCGGCGGCTGGATCGACAGCGTGATCCAGCGCGTCACCGAGGTGATCCGCGTCATCCCGATCATCCCGCTCTACATGGGCCTTGCGGCGGCGATGCCGAAGGAATGGAGCACGCTGCAGGTCTATTTCGCGATGACGGTGATCCTCGGCCTGTTCGGCTGGCCGACGCTCGCGCGGCGCATCCGCAGCCAGCTTCTGTCGATCCGCAACGAGGATTACGTGGTCGCGGCGCGGCTCGCCGGGGCGCGACCGGGGCGGATCATCGCGCAGCACATGCTGCCCTCCTTCACCAGCTTCATCATCGTCGATCTGGTGATTTCGTTTCCCTACATGATCCTGTCGGAGACGGCGCTGAGCTTCGTGGGCCTCGGCCTGCGCCCGCCCGCCGTGTCCTGGGGGGTGATGCTGCAGCAGGCGCAGAGCGTTCGGGTGATCGAGCAGACGCCCTGGCTGTTCATCCCGGCGGGCTTCGTGGTGGTGGCGGTGCTGGCCTTCACGCTGATCGGCGACGGGTTGCGCGACGCCGCCGACCCCTATTCGGAGAGCCGCTGAGATGACCGCGCTCAACGCTCCCATCGCCGCCGCAGAGCCGATGCTGCGGGTCGAGAACCTCACCATCTCCTTCCGCACCGACGAAGGCCCGATCACCCCGGTGCAGGGCGTGGGCTTCGACGTGTCGGAGGGGCGCACGCTGGGGCTTGTGGGCGAGTCCGGCTCGGGCAAGTCCGTCTCGACCAAGGCGCTGATGCGGCTGCTGCCGGGCTCGGCGACCATCGAGCGCGGTTCGCGGATGCGCTATGTGGCGAAGTCCGGCGAAGCGTTCGAGATCGAGGCGCTGCGGGCGGGTTCGCGCGCGCTGCGCCGGCTGCGCGGCGGCGAGATCGGGATGATCTTTCAGGAGCCGATGGCCTCCTTCAGCCCGGTCTACACCATCGGCAACCAGATGATCGAATCGATCCGGCTGCACAGGGGCATGAACGCGCGCGAAGCCCGCGACGAGGCGGTGGAGATGCTGACCAAAGTCGGCATCTCCAACCCGGAGGGGCGGGTGGACCAGTATCCGCACGAGCTGTCGGGGGGCATGCGCCAGCGCGCGATGATCGCGCTGGCGCTGTCCGCGGGGCCGCGGCTGCTGATCGCCGACGAGCCGACCACGGCGCTCGACGTCACCATTCAGGCGCAGGTGCTGGCGCTGATGGGGGACTTGCAGCGCGACCTCGGCATGGGGCTGATCTTCATCACCCACGACCTCGGCGTGATCGCCCAGATCGCCGACGACGTGGCGGTGATGTATCTCGGCGCCATCGTCGAGCGCGGCCCCGCGCGCGAGGTGATCCGGTCGCCGCGCCACCCCTACACGCGCGGCCTGCTCGACGCGATCCCGACGCTCGACCGGCTCGACGCCCGCCTCAAGCCCGTGCCCGGCGACATCCCCAGCCCCTCGCAGCGCCCCTCCGGCTGCGCCTTCCACCCGCGCTGCGCCCAGGCGATCAAGGGGCTGTGCGAGCGCAAGGCCCCGGAGGAGACGCAGATGCCGGGGGGGCGCGCCGTGCGCTGCTGGCTGCATGCCGAAGGGAGGAGCGCGGCGTGAGCGGCGAGACGCTGATCGAGGTGCGCGGCCTCGAAGTGCGCTTTCCCATCGTGAAGAAGGGCCTGCTGCGCAACGAGACGACCGAATTGCGGGCGGTGGACGGCGTCTCCTTCGACATCAGGCGCGGCGAGACGGTGGGGCTCGTGGGCGAGTCCGGCTCGGGCAAGACGACCATCGGCCGCGCCATCCTGCGCGCCATCGACCCGACCGCCGGGCAGGTGATCTATCACGGCGACGAGGGCGACGTGGACGTGGCGCATCTGGAGGGCGACGAGCTGCGCAAGTTCCGCCGCCACATGCAGATGGTGTTCAAGGAAGGCCCGGTCGAGCTGTCGAGCCTCGCCGGCGAGGCGCTGCGGCTGTTCCGCCCGCGCATGAGCCTCGTCTTTCAGGACCCCTATTCCTCGCTCAACCCGCGCATGACCGTGCGCGACATCATCGCCGAGCCGCTCATCGCGGGCGGGGTGATGCGCGACCGCGCCGCCATCGACGCGCGGGTGCGCGAGATCGCGGCGCGCTGCAAGCTCAACCTCGAGCATCTGCGCCGTTTCCCGCACGCCTTCTCGGGCGGACAGCGCCAGCGCATCTGCATCGCCCGGGCGCTGGCGGCGCGGCCCGATTTCGTGGTGTGCGACGAGTCGGTGTCCGCGCTCGACGTGTCGATCCAGGCCGAGATCGTCAATCTGCTGAAGGATCTGCAGGCGGAGATGGGCGTCTCCTTCCTGTTCATCGCGCATGATCTCTCGGTGGTGGCGCAGATCAGCCACCGGGTCGGCGTGCTCTATGTCGGCAAGTTCGTGGAATATGCGCCGACCGACGCGCTGTTCTTCAATCCGCGTCATCCCTATACCCACGCGCTGCTGTCGGCGGCGCCGCAGGCCGACCCCGACGCCGAATTCGACCCGATCCGGCTCGAAGGCGAGATCCCCAACCCTCTCGCCGCGCCTCCCGGCTGCCGCTTCCACACCCGCTGCCCGCACGCCCGCCCCCGCTGCGCGCTGGAGGAGCCGGAATGGCGCGAGGTCGCCCCGCAGCATCATGTCGCCTGCCATTACGCCGAGGATTTCGATTTCACCCGCCCTCGACGCGCCCCTCAAGGACGACCCGCTTGACCGACCCGCGCCGCAACGACTCCTGCCTGATCGAGGCTCCGCGCCTCGGCGAGCCATGGCTGCTCACCCCCGGCCCGCTCAGCACCTCCTACAGCGTCAAGGAGGCGATGCTGCGCGACTGGGGCAGCTGGGACGGCGACTTCCGCGCGATGACCGCCGAGCTTCGCGAGCGCCTCGTCAGCCTGCTGGGGCCGGGCGGCGAGGACTTCGCCTGCGTGCCGATGCAGGGCTCGGGCACCTATTGCGTCGAGGCGATGCTCGGAACGCTGATCCCGCGCGAGGGGCGCGCGCTGGTGCTGGCGAACGGCGCCTACGGGCTGCGCGCGGCGCGCACGCTCGCCCAGATGGGCCGCGAGGTCGCCGTGATCGACAAGGGCGACTACCTGCCGCCGCGCGGCGCGGAAGTGGCGGCGGCGCTCGACGCCGACCCCGCGATCACCCATGTCGTCGCGATCCATTGCGAGACCAGCTCCGGCATCCTCAACCCGATCGCCGAGGTCGCGGAGGCCGTGGCGGCGGCGGGGCGGAAGCTGCTGATCGACAGCATGTCGGCCTTCGGCGCCGTCCCCCTCTCGCCCGCCGAGATCGAATTCGAGGCGGTGGTGTCCTCGGCGAACAAGTGCATCGAGGGCGTGCCCGGCTTCGGCTTCCTGCTCGCCCGCAGCGCGGCGCTGGAGCGGGCGGCGGGCGTCGCCGTCTCGCTCAGCCTCGACGCGCATGCGCAATGGGCGGAGTTCGAGCGCTCGGGCCAATGGCGCTTCACCCCGCCGACCCATGCCGTCGCCGCGTTCCTTCAGGCGCTGCGCGAGCACGAGGCCGAGGGCGGCGTCGCCGCGCGGGGCGCGCGCTACGCCGCCAATCGCGACGCTCTGGTCGCGGGGATGCGGGCCCTCGGCTTCGAGACGCTGCTGGACGACCGTTGGCTCTCGCCGATCATCACCACTTTCTTCAGCCCCGCCGACCCCGCCTTCCGCTTCGCCGAGTTCTACGACCGGATGAAGGCGCGCGGCTTCATCCTCTATCCCGGCAAGCTGACGCAGGTGGAGAGCTTCCGCATGGGGACCATCGGGCGGCTCGACGCCGAGGTGATGCGGGAGGCGGTCGCCGCGGCGGGCGAGACGCTGGCCGAGATGGGCGTGGCGAGCGCCGCGCCGGCGCGGGACGTTCTGGCCGAGCGGGTGCGGCTTCAGGGGGAGGATGCGGGGTGAAGCGCTTCAAGGCGGTGGTGTTCGACTGGGCCGGCACGGTCATCGACTTCGGCTCCTTCGCGCCGATGGGCGTGTTCGTCGAGGCGTTCGGCAAGTTCGGCGTCGAGGTCAGCGTCGCCGAGGCTCGCGCCCCGATGGGCTCGGCCAAGTGGGACCACATCAAGGCGATGCTCCACGCCCCCCGCATCGCGCAGGCATGGAAGGCCGCCCATGGCGCGCCGCCGAGCGACGCCGACGTCGACCGCATCTACGAAGTCTTCGTGCCGATGAACGAGGACGTCGTCGCCCGCTACGCCGCCCTCGTGCCGGGCGCGCGCGCCGCCGTCGAGAAGCTGCGGGCGATGGGGCTCAAGATCGGCTCGACCACCGGCTACACCCGCTCGATCATGGAGCGCGTGCTGCCCGCCGCCGCGGCGCAGGGCTACGCGCCCGACAATCTGGTCTGCTCGGACGATCTGCCGGAGGGGCGCCCCGGCCCGCTGGGCATGTATCAGTGCTTCATCGACCTGCGCGTCTATCCGCCGAGCGCAGTGGTGAAAGTCGACGACACCGCGCCGGGGATCGCCGAGGGGGTCGCCGCCGGCTGTCGGACGGTCGGCGTCGCGCTGTCGGGCAATCATGTCGGCCGCACGCCGGAAGAGCTCGCCGCCCTGCCTCCCTCCGAAATCGCCCGCCTGCGCGAGAGTGCGACTGCGATGCTCAAGGCCGCCGGCGCCGACCATGTGATCGACACGGTCGCCGACCTGCCCGCCCTGCTCGAACGCCTCGACGCCTGAGCGCGCGACGCCGCCATGACGCGCCCCGCGCCCGGCAACGTCCTGTTCGTCACACTCGACCAATTGCGCGCCGACGTGCTGCGCGGGGCGCTTGCGGCCTTCTGCCCGACGCCCAATCTCGACCGGCTGGCGGCTCAGTCGGCGGTCTTCACGCAGCATTTCGCCGCCGCCGTGCCCTGCGGCCCGTCGCGCGCGAGCCTGCTGACGGGGCTGCACGCCTTCAACCACCGCTCGATCCGCAACGGAACGCCGCTCGCCCGCCATCACGCGACTGTGGCGACCGAGGCCCGCAAGCTCGGCCATGAGCCGCTGCTCTTCGGCTACACGGATGCGACGCCCGACCCTACGGGCATGCACACCGCCGATCCCGACCTCGAGAGTTACGAGGGCGTCGCGCCGGGGTTCCGCGAACTGGTCGAGATGCGCTTCGACACGGGCTTCGAATGGCTCGGCTGGCTCAAGCGCCTCGGCTATCCCACGCCGCGCCCCCTGCCCGCGCGGATCATGGACATCTACCGCCCCGACGGCGAGGGGATCGACGCGCCCGCTCTCTACCGCGCCGAGCACAGCGACAGCGCCTATCTGACCGACCGCGTCCTGGAGGCGCTCGACATCCGGACCGACCGGCCATGGTTCGCCCATGTCGCCTATCTCCGCCCCCACCCGCCGCTGGTCGCGCCGGCGCCGTGGAATCGGCTTGTCGACCCCGCCGCCCTCCCCGCCCCGGCGGTCGCACGCGACGCGCATCCGTTCCGCGCCGCCTGGGCCTCGGCGCCCACGGCGTTCAGCCTGTTTCACGGCTTCGACGGCGACTGCGCCGCTCTGACGTCCGCGCAGATCGCGACGCTGCGGGCGGTCTATCTCGGGCTCGCGGCGGAAGTCGACCACCATGTCGGGCGGCTGCTCGACTGGCTGGAGGCGACGGGTCAGGTGGACGAGACGCTGGTGATCGTCACCGCCGATCATGGCGAGATGCTCGGCGATCAGGGGATGTGGGGCAAGGAGAGCGTGCTCGCCCCCGCCCATCACGTCCCCCTGATCCTGCGCGACCCCCGTCGCCCCGGCGCCCGCCGCATCGACGCGCTGACCAGCGGCGTCGATCTGGCGCCGACCATGCTCGACTGGCTCGGCGGAACGCCGCCGCCGGCAATGGACGGCCGCTCACTCCTGTCCTTCCCGGACGACGCCGCACCAGCCGCCTGGCGGGACGCCGTCCTCACCGAACTCGACCTGTCGGATCCGCGCGCGCCCACCCGGTTCCAGACCGCCTGGGGGCTCGCGGAGACGCGGTGCAACGCCGCCGTGCTGCGGTCCGCAGAGTGGACCTATGTCCATTTCAACGGCGGCGTTCCGCCCATGCTGTTCGACCGGCGGGCCGACCCCGACGAGACGCGCGACCTCGCACCCGACCCCGCGCGGCGAGGGACTCTGCTCGCCATGGCGCAGGCGATGCTCGACCTGCGGATGACGCGCGCGGACCGGCGGCTTACGGGCTATGCGATCGGCGTCTGAGCCTCAGACGCGCATCGGCATCACGACATAGATCGCGCTGTCGTCGGCGCCCTCGCGCACCAGCGTCGGCGCCCCGCTGTCGGCGAACAGGAACACCGCGTTCTCGCGGTCGATCTGGCCGGCGATCTCAAGCAGATACTTGGCGTTGAAGCCGATCTCGAGCGGCTCGGCGGAGTACGCCACCGCCATCTCGTCGGTCGCCGAGCCCGTGTCGGGGCTGTTGACGGTCAGCACCAGCCGGTCCTCGTCGAGCGCGAGCTTCACCGCGCGCGAGCGCTCCGCCGAGACGGTCGCGACGCGGTCCACCGCCTTGGCGAACTCGGCGGCGTCCACCGTCATCTCGCGGTCGTTGCCCTGCGGGATGACGCGCGTGTAGTCGGGGAAGGAGCCGTCGATCACCTTCGAGGTCAGCGTCAGCTCGCCCGCGCGGAAGCGGATCTTGGTCGCCGAGACCGAGACTTCGATCTCCTCGGCGCCGCCTTCGAGCAGCTTGCGCAACTCGCCCACCGTCTTGCGCGGCACGATGACGTCGGGCGCTTCCCGTGCGCCCTCGGGCGCCGCCATGTCGATGCAGGCGAGGCGGTGCCCGTCGGTGGCCACGGCGCGCAGGCGCTTTTCGCCGTCGCGCTCGACGACATGCAGGAACACGCCGTTGAGGTAATAGCGCGTCTCCTCGGTCGAGATCGCGAAGCTCGCCTTTTCGAACAGCCGGCGCAGCTCCGCCGCCCTGGCGATGTAGCTCACATCGTAGTCGCTGAGCGCCATCAGCGGGAAATCCTCGCGCGGCAGCGTCGGCAGGGTGAAGCGGGCGCGCCCCGCCGAGACGTCGAGCCGTCCCGCCGTCGCGTCATGCGCGAGCGCCACGGTCGCGCCGTCGGGCAGCTTGCGGGCGATCTCGTAGAGCGTCAGCGCGGGCACCGTGCAGGCGCCGGCCTGCGAGACCATGGCCGGGATGCGCTCGACCACCTCGATGTCGAGATCGGTGGCGCGCAGACTGGCCTCGGCGTCCTCCGCCTCGATCAGGACGTTGGACAGGATCGGGATGGTGGACCGGCGCTCGACGACGCCCTGCGCGCGGTTGGCGGCCTTCAGGAGCGCGCTGCGTTCGACGCTGATCTTCATGGCTCCACCGCTGGGCTGAGGGCGCGCCGCAGGCGCTCTTGAAACAGGGACGCTGACACTAACCGCTTGCGCGCACGCATCAAGGACGTTTTGCGCAGGCGCCCGTCAGCGGCCGATCCGCCCGCGCTCGCCCCCCGTCTGGGCGCGGTCGAGCAGGAAATGGTCGAGCAGCACGCAGGCCGCCATCGCCTCGCCCACGGGCACGGCGCGGATGCCGACGCAGGGGTCGTGTCGGCCCTTGGTGACGATCTCGGTCTCGGCGCCGAAGCGGTCGATGGTGGCGCGGGGAGAGAGGATCGAGGAGGTCGGCTTCACGGCGAAGCGCAGCACGATCTCCTGCCCGGTCGAGATGCCCCCGACGATGCCGCCCGCGTTGTTGGCGAGGAACTCGGGGCCCTCCGGCCCCATCCGCATCTCGTCGGCGTTGGTCTCGCCGGTGAGGGCGGCGGCGTCGAAACCCGCGCCGATCTCGACTGCCTTGACGGCGTTGATCGACATCATCGCCGCTGCGAGATCCTGGTCGAGCTTGGCGTAAATGGGGGCGCCGAGGCCGGGCGGAACGCCCTCGGCGCGGATCTCGATGACGGCGCCGAGCGAGCTGCCGGCCTTTCGGGCGGCGTCGAGCTGGCCTTCCCAGCGCGTCGCGGCGCCGGCGTCGGGCGTCCAGAAGGGGTTGCGCTCGACTTCCTCCCAGTCCCAGGCGGCGCGGTCGATGCGGTCGGCGCCCATCTGGACCATCGCGCCGCGGATGCGCAGGCCGGGGACGAGGGCGGCGAGGACTGCGCGGGCGACGCCGCCGGCGGCGACGCGCGCGGCGGTTTCGCGCGCCGAGGAGCGCCCGCCGCCGCGCGGGTCGCGCACGCCGTATTTCACCCAGTAGGCGAAATCGGCGTGGCCGGGGCGGAACTTGTCGGCGATGTCGGAGTAGTCCTTGGAGCGCTGGTCCTCGTTGCGGATCATCAGCTGGATCGGCGTTCCCGTGGTGACGCCCTCATGCACGCCGGAGAGGATCTCGACGCGGTCGGGCTCGCGGCGCTGGGTGGTGAAGCGGTTCTGGCCGGGCTTGCGGCGGTCGAGCCAGATCTGGATGTCCGCCTCCGACAGGGGAATGCGCGGCGGGCAGCCGTCCACCGTCGCGCCGAGCGCGGGGCCGTGACTTTCGCCCCATGTGGTGAAGCGGAACACATGGCCGAAGCTGTTGTGCGACATGGGGACTGACCTTCTCGACGCCGCCGCGCCCGCGCGCGGCGCGGCCTTCCTTAACGGGATCGCCGGACATGAAAAACCCTCCCGCGCCGGGCGCGGGAGGGTCGAAGCTCGCAGGCGCGGTGGGATCAGGCCTTCTCGCCCTTGATCGGCGCCCAGAGCCGCTTGTTGACGTAATAGAGAAGCACCGTGAGGACCGTCAGCAGCAGGATGTTCCGAAAGCCCGCCTCCTTGCGGTCCACGAGCTTCGGCTCGGCTGCCCACATCAGGAAGGCGGAGACGTCCATCGCGTGCTGATGCGCGGTCGCCTCGGCGCCGTCCATGTACTCCACGACCTCGTCGTAGATCTGGGGCGGCATGGCGATCCACGAGCCGGGCACGAGGTGGTTGCCCTTCTCGTCCTTGCAGCTGTCCGGAAAGGCGCCGGCGGCGAAGGCGGTATTGTAGTAATAGCCGTCCGGCTCGCTGTCGATGGCGCATTCCGGCGTGTCGGCGTAGCCCATCATCAGCGAGTACATGTATTCCGGCCCGCCGATGCCGCGGAACAGCTGGCGCGTGCCCAGCCCCATCGGACCGCTGAAGCCGACGCGCGATTTTGCGATCAGGCTGAGGTCGGGCGGGTTGCCGTTGCCGAAATACTCCGGCGTCGGGAAGTAGTCGAAGGGCGCGCCGCTACGGAACTCGTCGGGATCGTCCTCCCGCGGGAACTCGTACTCGGCGGCGATAGCCTTGACTTCTTCTTCAGAGAAGCCGGGACCGTTGGCGTCGCCAAGCGTCCGGAAGGCGACGTATTGCATGCCGTGACAGGCGGCGCAGACCTGAGAATAGATCTGGAAGCCGCGCTGAAGCTGGGCTTGATCGTAGACGCCGAACGGGCCCTCGAAGGGGAAGGCGACGTCGGTGATCTTGACCTTCACTTCGCCCGCGGCCTGCGCCCCCGCCGCGAGCGCGAGGCTCGCGGCGGCGGCGGCGATGATCGTGCGGATCTTCATCGGACTCTCCTCTCGCCCTGCGTCACTCGGCGGGCGTGGCGACGGCGCCGGACGGGCCAACTGTCGGCGCGTCGGACTTCGTGGGATGGTCGGCGTTCCACGCCTCCTCGATCGAGGCGGGCGGCGTGTCGGGCTTCTCGAGCACGCCCAGAACCGGGAGCACGATCAGGAAGTAGGCGAACCAGTAGAGCGTCGCGATCTGGCCGATGATGATGTAGGGCTGTTCGGCCGGCCGCGAGCCGACCCAGGTCAGCACGAAGAAGCAGACAACCAGACCCCAGAACCATTTGGTGAACTGCGGGCGGTAAAGGCCCGAGCGGGTGCTTGAGGTGTCGAGCCACGGAGCGAGCGCCATCAGCAGGATCGAACCGAACATCGCGAGCACGCCGCCGAGCTTGGCGTCGATGAACAGGATGTCGAAGGTGATCGCGCGCAGGATCGCGTAGAAGGCGAGGAAGTACCACTCCGGCACGATGTGCGGCGGCGTCACCAGCGGATCGGCCTCGATGTAGTTGTCCGCGTGGCCGAGATAGTTCGGCATGAAGAACACGAACACGCAGAACACGATCAGCACCACGCCGACAGCGTAGAAGTCCTTGATCGTGTAGTAGGGGTGGAAAGGAACCGTGTCCTTCTTGACCATCTCGATGCTGTCGCGCCGCACTTCCACGCCGGTCGGGTTGTTGTTGCCCGTGTGATGGAAGGCCCAGATGTGCAGCACGGTGAGGCCCGCGATCACGAAGGGCAGCAAGTAGTGCAGCGAGAAGAAGCGGGTGAGCGTGGCGTTGTCCACCGAGAACCCGCCCCACAGCCACGTCACCAGGCTGTCGCCGATGAGCGGGAAGGCCGAGAACAGGTTGGTGATCACCGTCGCGCCCCAGAACGACATCTGGCCCCAGGGCAGCACGTAGCCCATGAAGGCGGTGCCCATCATGCACAGATAGATCAGGATGCCGATGATCCAGGTGATCTCGCGCGGCGCCTTGTAGGAGC
>NZ_DAIQNN010000073.1:0-14454 GCF_036788415.1 Rubrimonas sp.
CGGCGGCCGCTCGGCTTGATCCTGAGCACCGGCGGCACGCTGCTGCGGCGGGAGAGCTGCCTCGACGACGCCGACGCGGCGGGGCCGTTCGATCTCGGCTTCGGCCTTTCGGGCGGCGAGGATTTCGACTTCTTCGCCCGTCTCGACCGCGCCGGGCGGCGCTTCGTCTGGGCGCCCAGCTCGGTCGTGGTGGAATGGGTGCCCGCGTCGAGGCTCGAACCGGGCTATCGGATGCTGCGCGGCTACAGCGGCGGCCAGGTCTACGCCGCAGCGGTCATCAAGAACGCGCGCCGGCCCGCGCTCGCGGCGCTCGACCTGATGCTGCGCGGCCTCGCGCAGACCGCGCTCTACGGCGCGGCTTTCCTCGGCGCTGCGGCCTTCGGCGACCGCCATCGCCGCGCCTATCTCGCCGACCGCATGGCGTCGGGCGCGGGCAAGGCGCTGTGGTGGCGCAAGCTCGGCTTCTACGCCGTCGAGAACGCCGCCGGGCGGCGGGGTCGGGGCGAGGCATGAGCGCGCGGCGCGCGGCCTTCGCCTTTTGCGCCGCTCTGTTCGCGGGCGGCGCGGCCGGGGACGCCTCGACAGTCCGCGTCTGGTCTTCGGTCGCCGGTGCGCCCGACTGGTCGGCGGCGCCGGCGGGCGACCTTCTCGCGATCCACAATCCGTGGAACCACGGCGACCTCGCGCCCGGCGACCGGTTCGAGACCCGGCTGCGCCTCGCTGGCGCTTCGCCGGTCGCCTGGCTAGACGTCCTGACCGGCCCGCTCACGCTCGGCCGCGGGCTGCCGAAGGGCGCGCCGAGCCTGCTGCTCGGGGCGCAGTTCGACTATCGCAGTCCCGCCGATCCGTTCGCGGGCGCGCAGGGTCCGGGCCTCTCCCTGGCCGAGATCGAGGAGCTGTCGGTCCGGGTCGCCACCGAAGACCGTTCGGGGCCGGATGCCAGCTGGGCGAAGGCGATTCAGCTCTACGGCTTCTACGCGCCGCCGGGACCGGACTGGGGGGCGTCGATCGATCTCGACATCCAGATCCGCTTCGCCTCGCGCGACTTCCCCGCGCCGTCGTCGTTCAGCCCGAGCTACGCCGGCGACGTCGGCTTCGGCGGTCGGGAGTGGCGCGTCTTCGACGCGGCGCTGGCGGCGGACGCGCCCGAGCGGCGCTACTACATCTTCAAAGCCCTGTTCCCGCCCGAGACCCCGCTGCAGGTGGACCTTCGACCGTTTCTCGCCTGGATCGACCGGCGCGAGCGAAGTTTGCGCGCGCGTCCGGCGCCGGCGCGGTTTCCCGGCGTGTCCGTCTGGATCGAGCCCCGCGCGGGCGCGATCGACACCTCGATCGGGGACTTCGGCGTGAGGCTGAACGGCCGCGATTACGGCGCGCCCGCCAAGTGAGGCGGGCGACTGCGTCCTGGCGGCGGCCTTTCACAGCCCCCACGGCATGGGCTCGATCGGCGGGGCCGACGAGCGCACGGCATGGGGGAGCGCGAACCGCTCGGGGTGCTGGGCCGCCTCGGTGACTTCGCTCACATGGACGGCGAGTTCGGGCGACAGCCGGCAGGGCCGGTCCTCGCGGATCGCGTCGGCGAGCTCGCGGACGCCGCGCATGAAATCCATCGCCGGCATGCCGCGACCGGGCCGGAAGGGCGGGCGGCGCGCCGGCGCGAGCGTGCGCGCGGGCGTGTAGCCGAGACGGCGCTCGAGCAGCCGGCCTATGCGCGTCGTGGGCGTCGGCGCGAAGCGCACGGGCGAATCGTAGCGCCAGGGTTCGGCGACGCTCAGAACGCCGCCCTCGCCGATCAGCCGCAGACGGTGATCGTAGGGCGCGACCACGGAATTCGTCATCCGCGCGACCACGCCGCCGTCGAATTCGAGACAGGCGACGGACATGTCGGGCGCGGGATGGGGCAATGGCGGGTCGGTCGCCTTGTCGGGCATGCACAGATGCGCGAAGGCCGTCACCCGCCGCACCGGGCCGAACATCGCGACGAGCGCGGTGAGCGTGTAGCCCGCATGCTCGAAGGTGCAGCCGACCTCGAACTCGCCGCGCGCTGGCCAGGGCGCCCCGGAGCGGTTGCTCCAGTCGCGATAGGGCGCGCGATGCACCATGCCGTCGTCCATCTCGGCGTAGATCAGCCGGATCGGCCCCGCGACGCCGGCCCGCACCGCGCGCCACAGCGTCTGGACATGCTCGCCGAGCAGGTTGCAGGGCGCGCCGGCGAGGCGGAGCCCCGCCTCGCGCGCCGCCTGCGCCACCCGCTCCGCGCCCGCGGCGGTCATCGCCAGCGGTTTCTCGCTGTAGACGTGCTTGCCGGCGGCTAGGGCGCGCAGCGTCACCGCCTCGTGGTTCTCGGGATCGGTGAGGTTGACGACGATCTCGACGCCCGGATCGCCGAGCAGCGCGTCGAGATCGGGCGCGGCGCGAAAGCCCCAGAACCGGCTGTAGGCGTCCTGGCGCTCGGGCCGGCGATCGTGCACGCAGACGATCGCCAGCGCGTCGGCGTGCAGGCGCGCCGCGGCTGCGTAGCTGTCGGCGATGTAGCCGCAGCCGACGATCCCGAGCCCGGTCGGGGGCGATCCGTTCACGACCGCCCCCCGCAGGCGCTGGCGCCGATCAGATCAGGTCGAAGCTCATCTCGCCGTTCCACCACATCCCCTCGGTTCTGGACTGGCCGTAGGGATGCTTGTAGAGGCCGTCCGTTTCGGCTTCGTAACGCGCGCCGCCGGTCTGGATCCAGTCGATCCAGAGATTTCTGTCGACGCCGCCGCTCTGGCCGTCATTGTCGTAGATGATGTCGATCTTGTCCGGGGTCTGGCCGAAATATTTCACGACGTAGTCGCGGAAATGGGAGTCGTCGTTGGCGTCGACGGATTTGCGCGGGTTCGCGATGGCGAAGTCGGCGCGTTCGACGCCGTCGACGCGGACGGAGAAGGTCGGCGGCGTTCCCGGGGCGCCGGTTCCCGCGGCGCGCACCACGATCTCCTGCGCGCTCGCGCCGCCCGAGCTTCCACCCTTCGCACCGCCGCCGACGTCGAAGAGCATCTCGCCGTTCCACCACATCCCTTCGGTTCTGGACTGGCCGTAGGGATGCTTGTAGAGGCCGTCCGTTTCGGCTTCGTAGCGCGCGCCGCCGGTCTGGACCCAGTCGATCCAGAGGTTCTTGTCGACGCCGCCGACGGTTCCGTCGTTGAGGAACTTGATCGCGATCTTGTCCGGGGTCTGGCCGTAATATTTCACGACGTAGTCGCGGAAGTGGGAGTCGTCGTTGGCGTCGACGGATTTGCGCGGGTTGACGATGGAGAAGCCGTCGCGGCGCGCGCCGTCGACCCAGACGTCGAAGGCCGGCGCGTCGCCGGACAGGCCGGTTCCGGCGGCGCGGACCACGACGCTCTGCCAGCCCTCGCCGCCGCCCGTGGCCGGGGGGGCCGGCGCCGGAGTTGGCGCCGGAGTTGGGGTCGGAGTTGGCGTCGGTTCGGGGCTCGGCGTGGGGCTCGGCGCGTAGGCCGAGGGTCCGTAGGTGCGGCCGTCGAGTTCGAGGACGGGGGCGGAGACGGTGGCGTCGATGCGGCCGGAGATCGGCTCGATCCAGGAGGCGACCTGATAGAGCCAGAAGCCGGCGTCCTTGCGGCCGTATTCGGCGTTGTTGGAGACGCGGATGAACTCGATCAGCGCGTCGAGGTCGAGATCGTCGACGGCGACCGAGCTGGGGTCGAGGTCGAACTGGTAGTGGATGGCGTTGCCGTTGATGTAGCCGTTCTCCTCCCAGGCGACGTCGAACTTGTGCTTGCCGATCATCACGTCCTGGGCGTCGTAGCGCGGCTTGCCGCCGGGGTAGTTGACGGTGTCGAGGCGGATCTGGATGTCGAACATCTTGCCCGCGTAGCCGCCCCAGTTGTCGCCGGTGAAGCGCTCGTAGGTCATGTAAAGCTGGATGGCGCGGAAATACTCGCCGTTGGCGGAGGCGTTCTTCGCGCCGCCGACCGAGACGCTCATGTCGTCGATCCCGGCGGTGAACAGGCCGCGCTTGCCGTCGGAGGTGAACGGATTGACCCGCGACTCCAGATTGTAATGCGCGCCGATGATCATCGTCGGCGCACCCTTGGGCAGGCCCGATCCCCGCGTCAGCTCGCCCGTCACCCGCATCTCCGGCGGCTCGGTCGCCGACCCGTCCGACAACTCCACCCGAAGCCAGTCCCCCGACGCCATCCCACCCGCGTTCCACGGATTGGCGTACGCCACATACGCGTCGCCGGGATAAACCCAGTCGCCAGGCGCCGACGTCCGCGTCACGGTCCACACATAGGTCATTCTCACGCCCCGCACGACTGACTCTGCCGGACGCCAAACTCGCTTGGCATTGTTAATTTTTACATCTCAGACCGTGTTTGAGACGCGCCCTGCCGCGCGCCTGACGAAGGTTGCGATGGCGGCGATGGCGATGAGGGTCTCGGAGACGGCGGAGAGCTGCTCGCAGTCGCGGACGAGGCGTCGGCATTTCATGATCCACGCGAAGGTCCGCTCGACGACCCGGCGGAGGCGGATGACGACGAAGCCATTTCACCGGGTGGGCGTTTCACGATCTCCAGTGCGACATGGGTCTCGTCCTTATTCGGCTCTGTACGTTTTCGGCTTTACACGAGGGCCGCGGGGGGCGATGCGAGCCCCGCGTTCCCGACGACAGGAGCAGGGCATGAAGTTCCACCCCACGAGCCTCGCCGACGCGATGCTGATCGACATCGAGCCGCAGTGCGACGCGCGCGGCTTCTTCGCGCGGGTGTTCTGCGAGCGGGAGTTCGCCGAGCACGGGCTTGAGACGCGCTACGTCCAGGCCAATCACTCGCGCAACGTCCGGAAGGGCACGCTTAGAGGCATGCACTTCCAGAAGGCGCCGCATGGCGAGGTCAAGCTGGTGCGGGTCGTGAAGGGCGCGATCCACGACGTGATCATCGATCTGCGCCGGGACTCGCCCAGCTACGGCAAGTGGGAGGGCTTCGACCTAACCGCCGAGAGCGGTCGCCTTCTCTACGTCCCCGCAGGATTCGCGCACGGCTTCCAGACGCTTGAGGACGACTGCGACGTAACCTACATGATCTCGCACCCTTACACGCCGGGCGCGGAAGGCGGCGTGCGGTTCGACGACCCAGCCTTCGGCATAAGCTGGCCGCTGGCGGTCAGCGTGATCTCCGAAAAGGATTCGGCCTGGCCGTCGATAAGCGAAGAGTGAGTCCGGCATGCGCCGGACGTGGCTCTCAGGCGCCCTTCAGGCCGATCCCCTCATAGCGCGGCACGTCGGTCTTCGGCAGCATCCGCCGTCCGTCGATCACCAGCGGAGGATCGGTCCGATCCTTGAGCAGCGCGGGCAGCGCCTCGAACTGGGGCCACCGGGTCATCACGAGGATGGCCTCGGCCCCGTCGAGCGCCGCGGCGAGATCGTCGCGGAAGTCCACCGCCTCGCCGAAGATCTTCTCGGCCTCATGGCGGGCGATCGGGTCGTAGGCGGCGACTTTCGCGCCCTGTTCCAGAAGCCGCGCCGTGACCGGCAGGGAGGGGCTTTCGCGGATGTCGTCGGTGCCGGGCTTGAAGGCCATGCCGAGCACGGCGATCCGCCGGCCGGCGAGGTCGGGGCAATGGCGCGCGAGCATCTCGAGCATCTTGGCGGGCTGCGCCTCGTTGACCTCGATCACCGAGCGCAGCAGGCCCATCGGCGCGCCGGCCGCCTGGCCATAGGCGATCAGCGCCTTGACGTCTTTGGGAAAGCACGAGCCGCCGAAGCCGCAGCCGGCCGCCAGATAGGCGAGAGAGGACGGGCGCACCCTGCTCCCGTCGGGCATGACGGGCGAGAAGCGCTTGTCGAGATGGACGCCGGCCATCGCGTCGACCACGTCGACGCCGACCTTCGCGCAAAGATTGCCGATCTCGTTCGAGAAGGAGATCAGCGTCGCGAGAAGCGAATTCGCCGTGTACTTGATCATCTCCGCCGTGCGCGGGTCGGTGCGGATCTTGTCGACGTCGGGGAACGCGGCGTAGAGGTCTTCGAGCGCGGCGATGGCGCGGGCGTCGATCCCGCCGAGCACGATCCGGTCGGGCTCCATGAAGTCGGCGATCGCCTCGCCCTCCTTCAGGAATTCGGGGTTCATGCCGACGCCGAAATCGGGTCCCGCCCGCTTGCCCGACGCCGCCTGGAGGATCGGCAGCACGACGTCCTCGGTGGTTCCGGGCACGACGGTGCTCTTGACGACCACCATGTGGTAAGCGGGCTTGTCGCGGAGCGCCGCGCCGATCTCGGCGGCGACGGCGCGCACGTATTTCAGGTCGATCTCGGACCCGTCGAAGGGCGTGCCGACGGCGATCAGGGAGATCTCGGTGTCGCGCACTGCGGCGGCGAGATCGTCGGTCGCCCGGAGCGACCGGCCGACATGCGCCTTGAGCAGCTCCTCGAGGCCGAGTTCGTAGATCGGCGGGTCGCCCGCGTTGATGCGCGCGACCTTGACGCGGTCGAGGTCGACGCAGGTGACGTCATGCCCCTTCGCCGCGAGGCACACGCCCGAAACCAGGCCGACATAGCCCGTGCCGACGACCGAAACCCGCATGCTCACGCCTCCTCGGCCACCTGATTGCCGCTGTACCAGATCAGCGCCCTGGTCAGCCCTTCGTCGACGCCGATCGAGGGATCGTAGCCGAGCTCGGCGCGCGCCTTGGCGATCACCGGGCAGCGGCGGTTGGGATTGTCGACGAGATAGGCGCTCTCCTCGCTCTCGCGCCGGACCACGCGCCCCGCATAGCCGAAGCGCGCGCGGGCGATCTCGGTCACCTTGTCGGCGAGGGTCGCCATCGAGATCTCGGGCGCTTCGATGCCGATGTTGTAGGCCTCGCCCGGCCGGCCCCGCGTCATGATCCGGTAATAGCCCACGATCGCGTCGGCGATGTAGCAGAAGGTCCGGGTCGGCGCGCCGTCCGACAGCATCACGATGTCCCGGCCCGCGAAGATGTCGCGCGCGAAGTCCGGCAGAACCCGGCGGTCGGTGATCTTGAGGCCCGGGCCGTAATTGTTGAAGGGCCGGGCGATGGTGATCGGCAGGCCATGCGCGGCGGCGAAGTTGACGCAGAGCGTTTCGCCGTAGCGCTTGCTCTCGTCGTAGCAGGCGCGGGGCCCCGTGCAGGACACGTTGCCGCGATAGGTCTCGGGCGTGGGGATGTTCTCCGGCGTCGGGTCGCCGTAGATCTCGGAGGTCGAGTAGAACAGGAACCCGGTGAGCGGCTTGCCGGCCGCCTTCTGCGCGAGCGCGTAGTCGAGCAGGCGGCGCAGCCCGTTCACGTTCGCGTCCATCGTCTCGATCGGGTAGCGGCGGTAATAGGTCGGCGAGGCGATCGAGGCCGCATGGATCACAAAGTCCATGTCGCCGATGTCGTCGGGCAGGGGATCGGTGATGTCGTGGCGGCGCAGCGTCAGGTTCGGATCGCCCTCGAGCGCGGTCAGCCAGACGGGAACGCCGCGGATGTAGTTGTCGAAGACCGTCACGGAGATCGGGGCGGCGGCGCCGATCCGGTTCCAGTGAAGCGCCGATTGCACGAGATAGTAGCCGAGAAAGCCGCCTCCGCCGACGATCAGGAGGCGCTTCCCGGCCATGCCCGCGAAGTCCTCCGAGAGGCGTCGGGCGATATAGTCGAGATCGGCCTCGACGACGTCAGCAGCTGTTCGCATTGGCTCCCCACTTTGGCGGCGATGTCGGACGGCCCCGCGGCGTCCGGCGTCGCGTTCTCCGGTCCGGTCCCCCCGTCCCGGTCTTCTCCTCGCTGTCCGGACGAACGCTCAGGCGCGCCGGCTCATGCGACCCGATCGACGGCGCCGGCGGGAAAACGCGCGTCCTGCTCGGCGCGCAGCCGGCAGGCGAGGCTTTCCGCGGGCAGCTCGACGTCGTCATAGGTGAGCACCTGGTCCTTCGCGACATTCCGCTTGAGCCGCGCGCCCTCGGCGAGGCCGATGGGCAGCAGATTTTGCGCGCGCACGACGTCGTAGTTCTCGCACTGGCCGTAGGTCATGTACCAGCCGAGCCCGTCCAGCACGGCCCCCGCCTCCAGGTCGATCTTGGCGGTCGCCACCACGTCCACGACCGGTCCCGCCCTGGGCGCGATCACCCGATCGCCGAACAGCGCGACGCGCGCCACCGAGAGCGGCACTTCGAAGATCGTCAGGTGATAGGGCACGTAGAAGCTGTAGAGCGGCCCTTTCCCGAGTTTGCCGTAATCGAGATAATGCGCCTGCGTCTTCTCATGCGCTTCGGCGAAGACGTAGACGCCGGGCGAGGGCAGGGCGCCCACCACATATTCGACGATCCCGCCGAGCGCGCGCAGCTCGTCGAGATCGTACATCGCGAGCAGGTCGTCGACATGGCCGCGATGCTCGAGGCCGATCATGCCGCGCCGCGCGACCTTCATGCCGGTCGCGTTGGCGACGATCGCCTGCTCGAACGAGATCTTCGTGCCGTCCGCGAAGCTCGTCACCATATGCGGCGTCTGGCCCCACTGCTTCGCGAAGCCCGCCTGCGTGGTCGGGTTGCGGTAGCGGTCCTGCAGGCCCTTGATGTTGCCCGCGACCCTCGGCGTGAGCCCGATGCTCTCGACGAAGCGCAGAAGGTTGAGCTGCACGCCGGGCTGATCGCCGTCGCAGCCCGTGAGGATGACGCCGGCGCGCTCGGCGCGCTCCTTCAGGAGGGGGCCGACGGTTCCGTCGAGCTCGGCGTTCATCAGGATCATGTGCTTGCCATGCTCGATCGCCAGCACGGTCACGCGCGCGCCGTACTCGACATGGCCCGTCGCCTCGACCAGCGCCTCGACGCCCTCCGCGGCGGCCGGCACCGCCGGATCGGCGGTGACGGCGAAGAGGCCCCGCGCCATCGCGTCCTGAAGCTCGCCGGGCGTGCGCACCTCGACGATCGACTCGCGCGGCGCGCCGAAATCTTCGTAGGCTGCGATCGCGGCTGCGACGGAGCGGTTGCAGATCACCGCGAGGCGCATGCCGGGCGTGTAGTTGAGAACCTGGTTCGCGATCCCGCGCCCCATGAAGCCCGCCCCGTACATGCCGAACTGCACGGGTTTTCCCGCGGCGCCGCGAGCGCGCAGGGCGGTGTCGACGATGATCATCGCGCTGTCGCCTTCGGCGCGGCGCCAATGTCATCCGCGACGACGGGCCTGTCCCAGATCTTCCACTTCGCCTCGCCGCTGTCCCACATCTCCTGAAGCACGTGCTTGTCGCGCAGCGTGTCCATGTTCTGCCAGAACCCGGTGTGGTGGTAGACGGCGAGTTCGCCCTCGGCCACCAGCCGGTGCAACGGCTCCTGCTCCCAGACTGTCGCGTCGCCCTCGACATAGTCGATGACGCTCGGCTCGCAGACAAAGAAGCCGCCGTTGATCAGATGGCCGTCCACAGCGCTCTTCTCGCGGAATCCCTTCACGCGCGCGCTCTCGGCGGCGAAGTCGAGCGCGCCGAAGCGGCCGGGCAGCCGCACCGCGGTCACCGTCGCCTTGGCGCCTTCCTTGCGGTGGAAGGCGATCAGCGCCTGGATGTCGATGTCGGACACGCCGTCGCCGTAAGTCAGGCAGAAGGACTCGTCGCCGAGATAGTCGCGCACGCGCTTGAGCCGCCCGCCGGTCATGGTCTCAAGCCCGGTGTCGGCGAGTGTGACGCGCCAGGGCTCGGTGGCGACGCGCCGCACTTCGACGGCGTTGGTTCGCAGGTCGATCGTGATGTCGTTGGAGCGATGGAATAAGTCCAAGAAGTACTTCTTGATCATGTGGCCCTTGTAGCCGCAGCAGATCACGAAATCGTTCAGACCGTGGGCCGAGTAGATCTTCATGATGTGCCAGAGGATCGGCATTGAGCCGATCTCAACAAGCGGCTTGGGGATGGTGACGGTCTCTTCGCTGATGCGCGTGCCGTAACCGCCGGCGAAAATCACGACTTTCATGTATCACCTTTGCTCACGCGAACACGCCGTCGACACACGACCTACTTCCTCATCCGGGGAGGGCGCCGCAACCTCGGTGCGCGGGCCGCTGACCTCCTCCTTCTTGGGATGCGCCCATATCACGAAAGCATGGGAAGATTGCACGCGATTTATTGGTCGCTGCGCGCGCGAAACGGGCGATGACCTTTTGGCAACGCCCCGAGAGCGCGGTTCGCGGCCGTCTCAGGCCGGCGAGCCCCTGCGCCCGAAGCTGGTCGGCGAAGGCGCGCTCCTGCGCTGCAATCCGTCGGAGCCAAGTCGGGAAGGGGGAGCCCAGCGCGCGCCCGGCGCAGGATCGGCCTCACCGAAGAACGGCGAGGCCACGTGCGGGGACGACGCCCCAGCGAGGCGGCGCAGCGCGAGTTCGACCTCCATGCGCGCGTCTGCGACGTCGGGAACTGCGGCCCTGACGCGATCTACATGCCATTTCCGCGCCCCGATGCTCTGCGCCACCGCACAGAGCGACCCGGCCCATGCGTCGAGGGCCCCGCCGGAGCGCTGATGAGCGCGCTCGGCGCCGGCGACTGATGCGGGAAAGCCGCAGCCCCCCTCATTGAGCTGGGCGCAGGATTGCATGTGCGAAGACCTTGGCGCATCAGTCCCCGCAGTTCCCGAAGGGCGAATTCGCAAATCGCCGCCGTTGTTTACGTGCAGGAGTGAGTCATGTCGGCCGTCGCCCCGAACACCATGCGCATCAGCGAGCTCTACGTCTCGGCCGACAGCGCGGCCAAGCTCAAGCACCATGCAGCCGAACTTCCGAGCTGGGATCTCACCGCCCGCCAGCTCTGCGACATCGAGCTGCTGATGAACGGCGGCTTCAACCCGCTGACCGGCTTTATCTCCGAAGCCGATTACGACGGCGTGGTCGAGAACATGCGCCTCGCCGACGGGTCGCTCTGGCCGATGCCGGTCACGCTCGATGTCTCCCAGGCCTTCGCCGACACGGTCGCGCCGGGTCAGGACATCGCGCTGCGCGACCCCGAGGGGGTGATCCTCGCGATCCTGTCGATCACCGACAAATGGTCGCCCGACAAGCGCCGGGAAGCCGAGCGCGTGTTCGGCGCCGACGACCGCGCCCATCCGGCGGTCGCCTATCTGCACGACAAGGCCGGCCCGGTCTATCTCGGCGGCCCGATCATCGGCATCACGCCCCCGACCCATTACGACTACCGCGCGCGCCGCGACACGCCCAACGAGCTGCGCGCCTTCTTCCGCAAGATGGGCTGGCGCAAGATCGTCGCGTTCCAGACGCGCAACCCGCTGCACCGCGCCCATCAGGAGCTGACCTTCCGCGCCGCCAAGGAGACGCAGGCCAACCTGCTGATCCACCCGGTCGTCGGCATGACCAAGCCGGGCGACATCGACCATTTCACCCGCGTGCGCTGCTACGAGGCGGTGCTCGACAAGTACCCGACTTCGACCACGCATCTGTCGCTGCTCAACCTCGCCATGCGCATGGGCGGCCCGCGCGAGGCGGTCTGGCACGGGCTGATCCGCCGCAATCACGGCGTCACCCACATGATCGTCGGCCGCGATCACGCCGGCCCCGGCAAGAACAGCCAGGGCCAGGACTTCTACGACCCCTACGCGGCGCAGGAGCTGTTCCGCGAGCACGAGGCCGAGATCGGCGTCGCGATGGTCGACTTCAAGCAGATGGTCTACGTGCAGGAGAAGGCGCAGTACGAGCCGCGCGACGAGGTCGAGGCGGGGATGACCATCCTCGACATCTCCGGCACCGAGCTGCGCCGCCGCCTGCGCGAGGGGCTGGAGATCCCCGACTGGTTCTCCTTCCCCGAAGTCGTCGCCGAGCTGCGCCGCACCTCGCCGCCGCGCTCGCAGCAGGGCTTCACGGTGTTCTTCACCGGCCTGTCGGGCTCGGGCAAGTCGACCATCGCCAACGCGCTGATGGTCAAGCTGATGGAGCTGGGCGGCCGTCCGGTGACGCTGCTCGACGGCGACGTGGTGCGCAAGCATCTCTCCTCGGAGCTGGGCTTCTCCAAGGAGCACCGCGACGTCAACATCCGCCGCATCGGTTATGTCGCCTCCGAGATCACCAAGAACGCCGGCATCGCCATCTGCGCCCCGATCGCGCCCTATGCGGGCACGCGCGCCGACGTCCGGGCGATGATCGAGCAGTACGGCGTGTTCGTGGAGGTCCATGTCGCCACGCCGCTCGAGGAATGCGAGAAGCGCGACCGCAAGGGGCTCTACAAGCTCGCCCGCGAAGGCAAGATCAAGGAGTTCACCGGCATCTCCGACCCCTACGAGACGCCCGTCAACCCGGAGCTGCGCGTCGAGACCGTCAGCGTCACCCCCGACGATTGCGCGCAGGAGGTGATGCTCAAGCTCGAAGCCCTCGGGCTGCTGGGCTGAGGGCGGGGAGATGCGCGACGCCGCGATGGAGACCACGCTGCGCCGCCTCGCGATCGAGGCGGGGCGGGCGATCATGGAGATCTATGGCCGGGCCGATTTCGAGACCCGCGCCAAGGCCGACGACAGCCCGGTGACCGAAGCCGATCTCGCCGCCGACCGGATCATCGTCGCGGGGCTCGAGGCGGCTTATCCCGCGATCCCCGTGGTGACCGAGGAGCGCGCCGCGAGCCATGTGGCGTCCGAGGGCGCGCATTTCCTCGTCGACCCGCTCGACGGCACCAAGGAGTTCGTGCAGCGTCGCGGCGACTTCACGGTCAACATCGCGCTGATCGAGGGCGGCGCGCCCGTCGCCGGCGTGGTCTACGCGCCGGCGGTCGGACGGCTGTTCCGCACGGCGGCGGGCGGCGGCGCGGTCGAGGAGACCGGCGATTTCGCACCCGAGGCCGAAGGTCCGGCGCGCCCGATCGCCGCCGCCGCGCCCGACAACCGCGCCTTGCGCGTCGTCGCCTCGAAATCGCACCGCGACGCCGCGACCGACGCCTGGATCGCCCGCTACGCCGTCGCCGACTTCAAGAGCGCGGGCTCCTCGCTCAAATTCTGTCTGGTCGCGACCGGCGAGGCCGACCTCTACCCCCGGCTCGGCCCGACCATGGAATGGGACACCGCGGCCGGCGAGGCGGTGCTGCGCGCGGCGGGCGGCGCGGTGGTCGAGTTCGAAAGCCGCGCACCGATGCGCTACGGTCGCGCCGGTCGGCGCAACCCGTTCTTCATCGCCTACGCGCCGGGGGTCGATCTCGCCCGCGGATGAGCGCCGCGGCGAACTGCGCCGATGGCTCGCCCTGAGGCCAGGGAAAATTGAACTGATGCGGTGGATGCGCCCATCCGGCCGAGTTCGGGCTCGCGGCGCGTCAGCAGCACGGGAATGCCTTGCGAGTCGGGACTTTCGCTGTCGGGGAGGTTCCGGCGAGGTTGGCGAGCGCTCCGGCGAGCGGGCCGAGGTCGGGTCGCACTCCGAGCAGCCGGGGGCGGCGGGGACGTAGAGCAGATCGGCGGCGAAGACCGCGTTCATCGACTGGCGCCCGATTGCGGGAGGCGCGATCGCACAGGATCAGGTCGCAGGCGTCGTCGGGCGGGACGTCGGTCGACTTGTCGGCCCTGCCCTTGAAGTTGGCGCGCGCGGCGCGTTCACCTCGTCGAGGCTGAACCAGCGCCTGGCCGCCCTCGGGCTCGAGCTCGCCCGCAGGCGGCGCGGGGTCGGCGGCGCGCTTGCCGGGGAAGGTCGACTGGTCCGCCGCGACGATCATTTCGGCGACTTTGCAGGACAAGAAGCGCCGCAGCGTCTTGGCGCCTGTGGGCGAGAAGGTCTTGCGGCGGATGTGGGACCGCATGCGAGGCTGCGCCGCCCGCATGGCGGCGAGGTCTCGATGGTCGAACATCGTCTCTCCGGACGTTCTTTCGGCCTCGCCGGAAATCTACGCCGAATTGGCCCGATCGCGAAGCGCGAGAGATCGGGCGCGACAGCGCGCCGGACGTTGTCGGGGGCCCGTCTACGAGAGCGAGCAAGCCGGCGGCGGGGCGCGGCGTCAGACCGTCTGGTCGTAGGCGCCGACCGCCGGCTCCTCGCGGATCACCGCGTCGAGCGCGTGGAAGATCGCGCGCATCTCGTCCTCCGAATGCGGGCTCTCGCAGACGACGACCAGATTGGGCGTGTTGGAGGACGGCCGCACCAGCGCCCAGGCGCCGCCCGCGAGTTGCGCGCGCGCGCCGTTCACGGTCACGACGCCCTCGATCGGCAGGCCCGCGAGCGACTCGCCCGCCACCGCCATCGCCTCGAGCCGCGCCGTCAGCCGCGCGGCCACGCCGTATTTCTCCGCGTCGGGACAGAAGGGCGACATGGTGGGCGTCGACCAGGTGCGGGGGAGGGCGCGGCGCAGGTCCGACATCGACGCCTCGGGGTGGCGGTCGAGCATCCGGCAGATCTCGACGGCGACACGCATCCCGCAATCGTAGCCGCGGCCGATCGGCGGGGCGAGGAAGTAGTGGCCCGACTTCTCGAAGCCCGCGAGCGCGCCGAGCGCCTTCA
>NZ_DAIQNN010000074.1:0-14161 GCF_036788415.1 Rubrimonas sp.
GCAGCAATGGCGGGTAGGAGTGGGGGTAGTGCTCGACCTGAAGAATATTTTTGTTTATAATCAGCTATCTACGTGGAAACTTGGCGGAGGGAGAGAGATTCGAACTCGTGTTGATGCGCCAGAAGTAAGGGCAGCAACCCGCAAGGTTGGCTCTCGGCATGACCGACGCCGGACATTACCGAACGCATTGCCTGAGACAGCGGCATCTCTACGGCTGCGCGATGGCGACCGGCGAGCCAATGGCTTCTGTTATGTGATCCAAGCATAGTCGCCGCCATCTGACGCCGAAATAAGCTTCGAAGCGGAGAGGAGTGGTCGATCACCCTCGCGCCATGGCAAGCTGCCGCCAGAGAGCCACCGGAAAGTCCGGAGCCGATGATCGAACCCGTCGCCCGCCTCCGCATCACGCTGCAGGACGTCGAGCCGGCCATCTGGCGTCGCGTCGACGCGCCGACCTCGACGACGCTCGCAGCGCTTCACGGAATCCTCCAGACAGCGATGCGCTGGCAGGACGCTCATTTGTTCGAGTTCGTCGTCGGCGACCGCCTCTACGGCGAGCCTCACCTGCGAGACGGCATGTCCGTGCGGAAGGTCCATCAGGCGCGGAGCGTCCGTCTGCAGCAGCTGATCGACCGCGGGGTCGACCGGTTTCTCTACGTCTACGACTTCGGCGACGACTGGCGGCACGACGTCGTGGTGGAGGGCGTCCGCGAGGGCGACGCCGACGTCGACTATCCGGCCTTCGTCGACGGCGCCCGCCGTGCGCCGCCCGAGGACGTCGGCGGCCCGCCCGGCTACGCCGACTTCCTCGCCGCGGTCACCAGGCCCCGCCACCGCGAGCACAAGCGAATGCTTACCTGGTATGGTGGGCCCTACGATCCCGACGACATGGACGAGCACGACATCCGGCGCGGCCTCGCCGCCATCGCCGACCGCCGCCGTGGCCCGCTGATGAGCCATCGGACTGGCGTACGGCCGGCGACCGGGGGGAACAGCTCGTGACGGCGTCGACCTGCTGCAGGATACGTGGCGCGATGGCTTGTAAGCCCGCACAGAAACGCCCAGAAACCGCGGAACACATCAGCAACCGAGACGATTTCTGTCGGCACTATCACAAATAAATACATATACTTAAACGATTATTCCTGCCCTCCGAAGGCAGAGGCCAGGGGTTCGAATCCCTTCGGGTGCGCCAAATATCACAGACTTAGCGGATTTTCGGAGAAGCGCGCAGGGCGCGAGATACCACATAGATACCAGAACAGCGCAGCCCGTTCCGAATCCCGCAGAGCGAGAAAACAATAGCCCGTCTCCGGTTGCGCCGCGGCGCCGTTCCGCTGCGATTGGAACCGGAAGCCCGCCAGAGGCGCCCTTCACCATCGCCATCGTAGCGGGCGTGCTCTTCTCGCCGCGCTCGGCGTTCTGGCGAACGGGGCGCCGCAGAAGCGTGCGTCGCCGAGCCGCCTTCTCGGCCCACCCCGCGCCCCTTGCGCCGGGTCCGTCGCGCTGGACCCCTCGCCCGCCGCCGCCAGCCCCGCCGATCGCCCGCCAGCCGCCATCCGGTCGCGCATCGCGCGCGCGATCGAGAGCTTCCGGCGTGGCGCTTTCGGGGAGCCCGCAAGGCTTTAATCCGTCCGCCGCCCATCGCCGCGCGACCGGCGCGACCGATGCTGAAGCACCCCGATCAGGCGGAGGAGACGCCGCTTCCGAGCGTCTCGGCGACAGCCTCGGCTGCGACCCGGGCGATGCGTTCGGCCTCGTCCTCGGTCAGGCAGAAGGGCGGCGCGAAGCCGATGATGTCGCCCTGCGGCATCGCCCGTGCGATCACGCCCCGGCGCAGCATCGCCGCCGCGATCGCCGGGCCGACCTTGCGCGCGGGGTCGAAAAGGCGCCGAGCAGCGCGGTCCTCGACGAATTCGACGGCGCAGAGCAGCCCCACGCCGCGAACCTCGCCGACATTGGGATGCCCGCCGAGCGCCGAACGCAACGCGCCGAGCAGCACCGGGCCGACGCGGCGCACATTGGCGATCAGGTCCAGTTCGTCCAGCAGCCGCAGATTGGCGACGCCCGCCGCCGCGGCGACCGGGTGGGCCGAATAGGTCCAGCCATGCCCGATCGCGCCGTTCTCGTCGGTTCCCCGCTCCAGCGCCGACCAGATGCGTTCAGAGACGATCGATCCGGACAACGGCGCATAGGCCGAGGTCAGCCCCTTGGCGATGGTGATGATGTCGGGCCTCATGCCGTAGAACTCCGACCCCCACATCGCGCCGAGCCGTCCGAAACCAGTCACCACCTCGTCGGCGATCAGCAGCACGTCGTATTTGGCGAGCACCGCCTGGATCGTCGCCCAATAGCCCTGCGGCGGCGGAACCAGCCCGCCCGTTCCCAGCGCCGGCTCGGCGATGAAGGCCGCGACGGTGTCCGGTCCTTCCCGCAGGATCAGGGCCTCCAGTTCGGCAGCGCAGAAGGCCGAGAAATCCTCTTCGCTCATATCGGGGTCGGCGCGGCGGAAGTAGTATGGCGCCTCGGTGTGCAGCACCTGCGCGAACGGCAGGTCGAACTTGCGGTGGAAAAGGTCCAGCCCGGTCAGCGAGCCGGTCATCAGCCCCGAGCCGTGATAGCCCCGCCAGCGCGAGACGATCTTCTTCTTCTCGGGGCGGCCGAGGATGTTGTTCATGTACCAGATCAGCTTGACGTTGGTCTCGTTGGCGTCCGAGCCCGACAGGCCGAAATAGACCTTGCTCATCCCCGCAGGCGCGCGGTCGAGGATCATTTTCGCGAGCGTGATAGACGCCTCCGAGCCGTGGCCGACATAGGCGTGGTAATAGGCCAGCTCCCGCGCCTGCGCCGCGATCGCCTCGGCGATCTCCTGACGCCCATAGCCGACATTGACGCAGTAGAGCCCGGCGAAGGCGTCGAGAAAGCGGGTCCCGTCGCGGTCCTCGATCTCGCAGCCCTGCGCAGTGCGGATGATGCGCGAGGGCGTCTCGCCGCGCGCGTGCTGGGCGAGATGGGTCGAGGGGTGAAAGAACGCCTCGCGGTCCCAGGCGGCGAGCAGGTCGTTGGTCAGCATGGATCGGCTCCTCGGTCCGCCGGGCGCTCAGGCCCAGTCGCGGCAGACGTATTTGACTTCGGTGAAAGCCTCGAGCCCGAGGCGCGAGCCCTCGCGCCCGAGACCGGACTGCTTGAACCCGCCGAACGGGATCGGCGCGCCGGTGACCTTGGTGCGGTTCACCGCGACCATGCCGTAAGCGAGCGCGCGGCTCAGACGGTAGATGCGCCGCGGGTCCTGCGTGTGCAGATAGGCGACGAGTCCGTACTCGCCGGCATTGGCGAGCCGCAGCCCCTCGGCTTCGGTCTCGAACGGCGTCAGGGCGGCGACCGGGCCGAACGTCTCCTCGCGGAAGATGCGCGCCTCGGGCGGCACGTCGGCGAGCACGGTCGGCGCGAGGCAGAGCGGACAGGCCGGATGGAGCGCGCCGCCCGTCAGCACCCGCGCGCCGCGCGCGACCGCGTCCTCGACATGTTCGAGGCATTTGGCGAGGGCGCGCGCGTGCATCAGCGGACCGATGTCGGGGTCGTCGGCGCCCCGACCCACGCTGAGCTGGTCCGCAGCCGCGGCGAAACGGGCGCAGAAGGCGGCGTAGAGCGGGCGCTCGATCAGCATGCGGTTGGCGGCGAGGCAATCCTGCCCCGAGGTGGCGAATTTGGCGGCGATCCCTTCGGCGACGGCGCGTTCGAGCGGCGCGTCGGCGAACACGAGAAACGGCGCATGACCGCCGAGCTCGAGCGTCAGCCGCTTCACCGTGCCGGCGCACTGGGCATAAAGCAGCCGGCCGATCTCGGTCGAGCCGGTGAAGGACAGCGCGCGCACCCTTGCGTCCGCAGTCCAGGGGCCGACGACGGTGGCGGCGTCCCCGGTCAGCACGTTGAAGACGCCCGCCGGCAGCCCCGCGCGCTCGGCCAGCCTCGCCAGCGCCAGCGCCGAGAACGGCGTCTCCGCCGCCGGATGGACCAGCGTCGCGCAGCCCGCCGCCAGCGCGGCGGCCGCCTTGCGGGTGATCATCGCGCAGGGGAAGTTCCAGGGCGTCACCAGCGCGGCGACGCCCACCGGCTCGCGCCAGAGTTCGACTTCGGCGTCGGGCAGATGCGAGGTCACGCTTTCGATGTTGGGCCGGCGCGCCTCCTCGGCGTAGAACTCGACGAAGGAGGCGGCGTAGTCGATCTCGCCCCGCGCCTCAGAGATCGGCTTGCCCTGCTCGGCGGTCATGATGCGGGCGAGGTCCTCGCGCGCCGCGACGATCAGCTCGAACCAGCGGCGCAGCAGGCGCGCGCGCTCCTGTGGCAGGCGCGCCGCCCAGTCCGTCCAGGCGGCCTGCGCGACGCCGATTGCGGCGGCGCTCTCCTCGCCCGACAGCAAAGGGACGGCGCCGAGACGCGCGCCGTCGAACGGGTCGCGCACCTCGATCGTCGCGCCGTCGGCCGCATCGACCCATGCGCCGCCGACGAAGGCCTGCGCGCGCAGCAAGTCCGGGTCCGACAGGTTCTCGAGCGACATCGCGCTCTCCTTCAGGGCTCGTGATTTCGCGACAGCCCTCGCCGGGGCGCGCATCGCGCTGCGACAGTGCTAGCGCAGGACGCCTGGAAGGTGGCTCTGTTCCGCCGCGTCCGCGCAGCGGACGTCCCGGTCAGACCCCCTGTCGCGTAGAAAGATCTTCCGCAGCCCGCCTGCGGCCCTCAGAGCGCGTCGTCGCGCAGCTCGACCGGCGGCGGTGCGTTCTTGACGTCCTTGGTCACGAAATAGGTCCAGTAGCGATGCACGCCGACGCCCGCGCCCAGCATCGCTTCGAGCAGGATCTGGTAGGCCTCCACGTCGGCGGCGGCGATCTTGAGCACATAGTCGATGCCGCCGCCGACCGCGAAGCACTCGAAGATTTCGGGCACGCTGTCCACGAAGGCTTCGAACCGTTCGAAATCCTCGGTGCGATGGCTCTCGAGTTCCACTGTTACGAAGGCGTAGGTGCGGGGGTCGAACTGCTGGAAGGCGATGCGCGCGCCGTAGCCTGCGATGATCCCGGCCTCCTCCAACCGCTGCAGCCGCGCCCAGCAGGGCGTCGCGGACAGGTTCACCCGGCGCGCCAGCTCGGATTTGGTGATCCGGCCTTCGCGTTGAAGGATCGCCAGAATCTTGAGATCCCGGTCGTCGAGCCTGACGCCCTGCGGCGGCGTCCGTCTGTCGATGCGCGCTCCCATGGTCCGGCAGATCATCCCAACAGCCCCGCCGGAGCGTAATGCAGCGGAACCCGCGGGTCCAATCCCGCAATGCTGCGCCGCCGCGCTCATTTCACCAGCACGCATGTCACGGGCGACAATCCGCCGACCTTGTGGGAGACCGAGCCGAGCAGGAATCCGCTGACGTCTCCAGCGCCGCGCGCGCCGACCACGATGGCGTCGGCCTCCTTCTTGCGCGCGAAGTCGACGATCTCGCGCGCGGTGGGGCCGCGCAGGATGAAGGCCTCGACGGGGATCGCCTCGTCGACCTGATCGCGCGCGCGGGCGATCACGTCGCGCGCATACGCCTTCATCGCCGCTTCCGCCGACTCCGCCGCGCTGCCGCGTGTCGAGCGCACCATCGACACCGACGCCTCGAGCGGGCTGTGATGGCGGTAGACGCAGACCAGCATCAGCATGCCCTCGAAACGCCGCGCCAGTTCGGTCGCCGTGTCGACCGCGCGCAGCGACTGCTCCGATCCGTCGACGCCGACCACGATGCGCCGGAACATCTCCCCTCCCCCCTTCTTTCCTACCGGAATGCGAGGTCGCGCAGGAACAGCGCGATCTGCGGAAAGGCGATCAGCGCGGCGCTGACGGCGAACAGCATCGCGATGAAGGGCGGCGTGCCGCGCACGACGTCGACATAAGGCCGCTTGAAGATCGCGATGGCCGTGAAGATGTCGCAGCCGAATGGCGGCGTCGCCGACCCGATGGCGACCTGCAAGGTGATGATCACCCCGACCAGCACCGGGTCGATCCCCGCCTGCTCGACCAGCGGCGCGAAGATCGGGGTCAGCACGAGGATCACCACGATCGGATCGACGAACATGCAGCCGATGAAGAAGGCGATGGAGATCGCGATCAGCACCGTCACCGCGCCGGCCCCGTCGAGACCGACCGCGGCGATCACCTGCTGCGGGATCTGCGCGAAGGAGATCGCCCAGGAGAACGCCGCCCCGGCGCCCACGAGGATGAACACCACCGCCGTGATCAGCCCGGTCGACTTCGCAACCTCGACCAGATCGGGGAGCTTCAGCGAGCGGAAGATCACGAACTCCAGCAGCAGCGCATAGGCGACGCAGACCGACGCCGCCTCGGTCGGACTGAAGATCCCGCCATAGATGCCGCCGACCACGATCAGCGGAAACCCCAGAGGCCAAAGCGCCCCGCGCAGGGCCTGAAACCACGACGCCCAACTCGCCCGCGGCGCGACGGGAATGTCGTGGCGCACCGCGTAGATGTAGCAGTAGATCGAGAACAGCAGCAGGATCAGAAGCCCCGGCCCGACCCCGGCGATGAACAGCTCCGAGATCGACGCGCCCGAGATCACGCCATAGACGATCATCGCGATGGAGGGCGGGATCAGCATGGCGATGTCCGACGCGTTCACGATCAGCGCCAGCGCGAAACTGTCCTTGTAGCCCGCGTCGAGCAGCTTGGGCCGCAGCGGCCCGCCGATGGCCACCACCGTCGCCTGCGTCGAGCCCGAAACCGCGCCGAACAGCGCGCAACTCGCCGCCGTGGTCACGCCCAGCCCGCCGCGCACATGCCCGAAGGAGCGCATCACGAGGTCGATCAGCCGGTCGGCGGAGTGGCCCTTGGTGATGATGTCGGCGGCGAGGATGAACATCGGCACGGCGACCAGCGCCGAAGGGCGGATGCCGGCGATCATCTGCTGAACCATGATCTCGGGCGGCACCGGCAGGAAGGCGAAAAAGGCGATGAACGCCCCGGCGATCAGCGGGATCATCATCGGGAATCCGAGCAGAAGCAGCGCGACCATCGCGCCCAGCATAAGGCCGGTCATCGCGCGCGCCCTCCCCGGCCCGCCGCGCCGCGGCGCTCAGACCTGCGTAGGTTCGTCGTCATAGCTGTCCACCACATGCGTGCTGAGCCACACGCCGGGTTGCGTCGCGTTGACCACCGCCGTCAGCAGATACTGCACGCCGGTGATCGCGAAGCCGACCGGCGTCCAGACGAGCGGCCACCAGATCGGGATGCCCAGCGCCGGCGCGATCCGCCCCGTCCGGGCCACGCCGGAGACATAGACGTAGGCGTACCAGGCGAGCACGAACATCGCCGCCGCCGTGCCGAGGCAGATCAGGATCATCAGCCATTTGCGCGGCCGGTCCGCCAGCGCGTCGTAGAAGGCGGTCATGCGGATGTGCCGGCCCTGCCGGGCGGCGTAGCCGATGCCGAAAAAGGTGATCAGCACCACCAGGAACTGGTTCACCTCGCCGGCGAAGAAGATGCTCTCGCCGAGGACGAACCGGCCGACGACATTGGCGATGGAGATCGCCGCCATCGCCAGCACGCCGAGGACGAGCACCACAGCCTCCAGCCGGGCGATGGCGCCGTCGAGCAACGCGAGCGGCGCGAGCCAGCTTCTGCGTCGACCCGCGCCGCCGAGACTGTCGTCGTTCATCGCCTGTCCGCCCATCCGCCACGGAGGGAGACGGCCCGCGCGCGCGGGCCGCGAGAAGGCCGCCGAAGGGCCCGGTCGCGCTCAGTCGCGCTGGGTCGGTCGCGCTCAGTCGCCGACCCGCTCCCGAGACGCAGCGACGTCCTGGGCGAAGCCGTCGAGAATCTTGCTGCCGGCCTCGCCGACCATCTCGACATAGGTCGCCCGGACGTCTTCGGCGGCGGCGCGGAACGGAGCGCGCTGCTCGTCGGTCAGGACGGTGACGTTCATGTCGGGCTTGGCCTTGAGGATCATGTCCTCCGCCCGCTGGGTCAGGCCTTCCTGATACTCCATGATATGCTCGAACGCCGCCTGCGTCGCCGCATCGACGACCGCCCTGTCCTCCTCGGACAGCCCGTCGAGGAAGGCCGAGTTCGCGACGACCGCAGTCGTGTAGACGTTGTGCCCGGCATAGGTGATGTGATCGGTGACCTCGTACATCTTCGTCGACTCGACGAAGAACATCGGGTTCTCCTGCCCCTGGATCATGTTGAGCTGCAGCGAGCTGAACACCTCGCCCCAGGGCAGCGGCGTCGGGGTGGCGCCGAAGGCGCGGTAGGTCTCGACCAGCAGCGGCGAGGTCATGACGCGGAACTTCACCCCGTCCAGATCAGCCGGGCTGGCGACGGGTTCTTTGGTGGTCATCACCACTTCGCCCTCGGGGTACATCACGACCAGCGACAGGCCCTGATCCTCGTAGCGGGCCGCGAGATCCTGGTAGATCGTCGGCGAGGTCGCGAAGAAGTCGGCGAGCACCGGGCCTTCCTCGGGCAGCGTATAGGGCAGCAGGAACACGTTGAGCTCGGGGATCTCCGAGCCCATGAAGCCGGGCGAGGCGTTGGCGAACTGCACCGCGCCGAGCTGGGTGAGCTCTGTCACATCCGCCGACTCGCCCAGCGAGCCGTAGGGAAAGATCGCCACGGTGTGATCGGAATTCGCCTCGACATGCTCCTTGAAGCGGGTGGCGAAGACGCCCTGCACCTCGTTCAGCTGCTCCTCGAGAGCGAACTTCCATTCCGCCGCCGAGGCGGCCCCGGCGGCCAGAAGCGCGACCGCCGCCGCACCGGACAGAAGGCTCGAAATCGTCTTCATCTGCATGATCTCCCTGTTGTCGCGCCTGCGCGCACCTGTTGACCAAGCATCGCGCCTGCGCATGGGCGAGGTCGAGCGGCGGAACTTCCGTTTTCGGACCGTCGCGCAGACGAAAATTCGCGAGGCGGGCCAAACACGGAAATTCCTGCTGTCTGCGCATCATTGCATCACGGATGGTTTCGTCGGCATCGTGATTGTCTGGAAAAGCGGGTGATGGGCGCGCGATGCAGATTCGTCTTGTCGATGTGCGCGAGTTCGGCGCCGGCGCCTTCGATGATCGGCCCTTCACCCGCCGCGTCGGCGTTCTGGCGCTGGACAGCGATCTGACCATGGAGGCCGATCTGGCGCGGATGGCCGGCGGCGGCATGGCGATCCATGTCGCGCGTCTGCCCTATGGCGGCCCGACGACCCCCGACACGCTCGCCGCGATGGCCCCGCGGATCGCGCAGGCGGCGCGCCTGCTGCCGCCCGACGAGCCGCTCGACGCCATCGCCTACGCCTGCACCTCGGCGAGCGCGGTGATCGGCGAGGCGGCCGTCGCGCGGGCGGTCGCCGAGGGGCGGGGGATCGCCGGGGAACCGGTGGTCACGCCGCTGACGGCGGCGCGCGCGGGTCTGCGCGCGCTCGGCGCGCGGCGGATCGCGCTGCTGGCGCCCTATCTGCCCGAGGCGACCCGCCCGGTGCTCGACCAGCTGTCGCGCGACGGCTTCGAGATCGTCGCCGCCACCTGTCTCGGCCTCGCAGACGACCGGCGCATGGCCCGTCTGTCGGTCGGCGCGATCGCCGAAGCCGCCCTGCGCGCCACGCCAAGGGAGGCGGAGGCGCTGTTCATCTCTTGCACCGCCCTGCGCGCGAGCTTCGCCGCCAGCGCGATCGAAACCCGCCTTGGCCGCCCCGTCGTCGCGTCCAATCAGGCGCTCGGCTGGGCGCTGTGCCGTCTGGCGGGGGTCGAGCCGAGCGCCGAAGGCGCCGGCGCCCTGCCCCGGCTCGCCCTGCCCGACGACGCCTTCGAGGCAGCGGCGTGAGCGTGCGCTTCTCGGACATCCTCGCGGCGCGCCGCCGCATCGCGCCGCATCTGCGCCGCACGCCGATGGAGCGCTCGGAGGCGCTGTCGGCGCGGCTCGGCGCCGACATCCGCCTCAAGCTCGAACACCGCCAGATCACCGGCTCGTTCAAGTTGCGCGGCGCGACCAACGCGGTGCTCAGCCTCGGCGTCGAAACCGGTTGCGTCGCCGTCTCGACCGGCAATCATGGCCGCGCCGTCGCCTGGGCCGCCCGCGAACGCGGCCTGCGCGCGGTCATCTGCATCTCCCGGCTGGCGCCGCAGGTGAAGGTGGAGGGCGTCCGGGCCTGCGGCGGCGACGCGCGCATCGTCGGCGACAGCCAGGACGAAGCGCAGATCGAAGCCGACCGGCTCGCCCATGAGGAAGGACTGATCGAAATCCCGCCTTTCGACCATCCTGCGGTGATCGCCGGCCAGGGAACCTGCGGGCTGGAGATCGCCGAGGACGCGCCGGACCTCGGGACCGTGCTCGTCCCGCTCTCGGGCGGCGGGCTGATCGCGGGAGTCGCGCGCGCTGTCAAGACCGCGCTTCCCGGCGCGCGGGTCGTGGGGATCAGCATGGAGCGCGGCGCGGCGATGGCCGAGAGCCTGAAGGCGGGGCGACCGGCGGAGGTGCGCGAGGAGCGCAGCCTCGCCGACAGTCTCGGGGGCGGTATCGGCCTCGGCAATCGCTGGAGCTTCGACATGGTCCGCGAACTGGTCGACGAGGTCGTCCTGCTGACCGAGGCCGAGATCGCCGAAGGGGTCCGCTGGGCCTATGCGCAGGAGCGCGAAGTGATCGAGGGCGGCGCGGCGGTGTCGATCGGCGCGCTGCTCGCAGGCAAGGTCGCGCCGCACGGACCCACCATCTGCCTGCTCACCGGGCGCAACATCGACATGGACGCGCATCGCCGCGTCCTCGACGGCGCGGAGGGCTGAAGCCATGCCGACCATCCGCATCGCCACCGAAGCCGAGCTGCGCGCCGCCGTCCCGCTCGACCGCGCCGCCGTCGCCTGCGTCGCCGACGCCTTCCGGGCGCTGGCCGAGGGCCGGGTCCGCATGCCGCCGATCCTGCGCCTCGACATTCCCGAGGCGCGCGGCGAAGTGGACGTCAAGACGGCGCATATCGCCGGAGTCCTCTCATTCGCGATCAAGATCAGCCCCGGCTTTTTCGACAATCCCGCGCTCGGCCTGCCCAGCGTGAACGGGCTGATGACGCTGTTCAGCGCGGAGACCGGGCTGCTGGAAGCGGTGCTGCTCGACAACGGCTATCTCACCGACATCCGCACGGCGGCGGCGGGCGCCGTCGCCGCCGACGCGCTCGCCCGCCCCGATGCGACGCGCGCCGCCATCATCGGGGCCGGCGCGCAGGCGGCCCTTCAGCTCGAAGCGCTGACGCTGGTGCGCCCGATCGCTGCGGCGACGCTCTGGGCGCGCGACCCGGCGAAGGCCGCCGCCGCCGCGCGCGCCCTCTCGGACCGGCTCGCGATCCCGGTCGCCGCCGCGCCAAGCGTCGAAAGCGCGGTCGCCGGGGCCGACATCGTCGTGACGACGACCCCCGCAGAGGCGCCGATCGTGAAGTCCGCGCATCTGCGCCCCGGCCAGCACGTCACCGCGATGGGATCGGACGCCGAGCACAAGACCGAGATCGACCCGCAGGCGCTCGCCCGCGCCGACCTGCTCTACGTCGCCGACAGCCTCGCCCAGACCCGCCGCCTCGGCGAGTTGAACCATGCGGTCGCGGCGGGGCTGGTCGGGGCGGACGCGGCGTTCCCCGAACTCGGCGCCGTGCTGACCGGCGCGGCGCCCGGTCGAACCGATCCCGCGCAGATCACGCTGTGCGACCTCACCGGCACGGGCGCGCAGGACACAGCGATTGCGACGTTCGCGCTGCGCCGCCTCGCCGCCGCGGGGGCCGGCGCGCCTTTCGAGACCTGACCCGCCCACGCCAACCCCTCAGACCGGAAACACCAGCCAATGTCCGCCCCGCGCTTCACCCAAGAGGAATACGACGCCCGCCTCGCCAAGACCCGCGCCGCGATGGAGCGCGCCGGGATCGAGTTGCTGATCGTCTCGGATCCGTCGAACATGCACTGGCTGACCGGCTATGACGGCTGGTCCTTCTACGTCCATCAGGCGGTGATCGTTCCGCCCGACGGCGCGCCTCTGTGGTTCGGTCGCAAGCAGGACGCAGCCGGCGCGCGCTGGACGGTGTGGATGGAGGACGCGCGCATCCTCGGCTATCCCGACCACTACGTCATGTCGACCGAGCGCCACCCGATGGACCTGCTGGCGCAGATGCTCGCCGATCGCGGCTGGGGCGGCCTGCGCGCCGGCGTCGAGATGGACAATTACTATTTCTCCGCCGCCGCCTTCGCGGCCCTGCAACGCGGCCTGCCCAACGCGCGTTTCAGCGACGCCACGGCGCTGGTCAACTGGCAGCGCGCCGTCAAGTCGCCGCGCGAGTTGGAGTACATGCGCGAGGCGGCGCGCATCGTCGAGGCGATGCACGTCCGCATTCGCGACCTCGCCGAGCCGGGGCTGCGCAAATGCGACCTCGTCGCCGAGATCCTCGCCACGGGGACGCGCGGCGTGGACGGCGCGGGTGGCGACTACGCGGCCATCGTGCCGCTGTTGCCTTCGGGGGCGGAGGCCTCCGCCCCGCATCTGACCTGGGACGACCGCCCCCTGCGCGCGGGCGAGGCGACCTTCTTCGAGATCGCGGGGTGCCGGCTGCGCTATCACTGCCCCTTGTCGCGCACGATCTTTCTCGGCGAGCCGCCGCAGCACATTCTCGACGCCGAGAAGGCCGTGCTCGACGGCATGGAGGCGGGGCTGGAGGCGGCCAGGGCGGGCAACACCTGCGAGGACGTCGCCGAGGCGTTCTTCGCCGTGCTGCGCCGCAACGGCATCGAGAAGGACAACCGCACCGGCTATCCCATCGGCCTGAGCTATCCGCCCGACTGGGGCGAGCGCACGATGAGCCTGCGTCCCGGCGACCGCACGGTGCTCGAAGCCGGGATGACCTTCCATTTCATGACGGGGCTGTGGATGGCCGACGCCGCAGAGCCGTGGGGGCTCGAGATCACCGAGAGCATCGCCATCGGCGAGACCGGCCCTGAATGTCTGGCCGACGTGCCGCGCGCGCTGGTGGTCAAGCGATGACCGACAGCCTCGTCCAGCACCCCAGCGCCGTCCGCGCGACGGTCGATTTCAACGAGCCCGGCGTCCGGCACGGCCATCTCCGCCTGCCATGGAGCCGCAACGACAGCGCCTGGGGCAATCTGATGATCCCGCTGACGGTGATCGTCGGCGCGCCGGGGCCGACGGCGCTCGTCACCGGCGGCAATCACGGCGACGAATACGAGGGGCCGCTCGCGATCCTCGATCTCGCGCGCCGGCTGGAGCCTTCGGCGCTGACCGGGCGGCTGATCCTGCTGCCCTTCATGAACCACCCCGCGGTGAAGGCGGGAGCGCGCGTCTCGCCCATCGACGGCGTCAACATGAACCGCTGCTTTCCCGGCGCGCCCGAAGGCACGATCACGCATCAGATCGCCGATTACGTCTTCCGCGCGCTGACGCCGATGGCCTCGCTGGTGCTCGACTTCCACTCCGGCGGCAAGACGCTGGATTTCCTGCCGCTCGCCGCCTCGCATCTGCTCCCCGACAAGGGGCTGGAGGCGCGCTGCGCCGCCGCGGCGGACGCCTTCAACGCGCCCTACACCATGCGGATGCTCGAACTCGACCCGACCGGCCTGTTCGACACGGCGGTCGAGGGAACCGGCTGCACCTTCGTCACCACCGAGTTGCGCGGCGGCGGCACGGCGACCGCCGAGAGCGTTGGCATGGCGCGGCGAGGCCTGCGCAACGTGCTGATCCATGCCGGGATGCTGGAGGGGGAGATCGAGATGCGGCCTTCGGTGCGTCTCGATATGCCGAGCCTCGACTGCTACGCCTTCGCGCAGGAGGCGGGGATGCTCGAGGCGACGGTCGATCTTGGCGGAACTGTCGCGCGGGGTCAGGTGATCGCAAGGGTCTGGCGGCTCGACCGGACCGGCGCAGCCCCCGAGGATGTGCGCTCGGGCATGGACGGCGTGATCGCCGCCCGCCACTTCCCGGGGCTTGTGCAGCCCGGGGACGCCGTGGCGGTCGTCGCGACAGTGGTCTGAGAACGGTCCCGCCCCGCGGAACCCGCGCGACCCGCGCGCCGGGGGTCGTTCGGGACGGGCTTGCGAACCGGTCCGCGGCGCCGCGCCGCGCTCCGGCGTCGCAGGCGCGACACATCCCTGCG
>NZ_DAIQNN010000075.1:0-13856 GCF_036788415.1 Rubrimonas sp.
ATATTGAGAATACCAGATTTCATAACAAGATTTGCTGAGGTCATAAAAAAAGTAATTCACGCGTAAAAAATTTATTCGGTCTTGAGCGATTTCATGATCGGGCGCCAATCCGCGCGGCGCTGCAAGTCGTCGCGCGGGCGCGCCATGAAGAACGGCGCGCCGCCGTCGTCAGTCGGCGAGGCCGGGTTCGTCGAGCAGGGTGCGGCCCTGACGGTCTTCGATTTCGACGATCCAGAGATCGGGGTCGGCGCGGCGCTGGCGGGCGGCGGCGGCGTCGACCTCCGCTTCGGGGCCTTCCGCCAGCGCCATCCACACACGCTCGCCCTCCGGGCCGAACGCGCGCCCGTAGAGCCGCGCCGAGCCGTCAAGCATCGCGCATTTCACGAGCACCGCGCCGGCCTGCGCGTCGCCGCGCGCGGCGACATAAGCGGGGATGCCGGCCGCCTCGAGCCGAGCGCGATAGGCGGAGACCCAGAAATCGGCCGAGAGCCGCGCGCTCACGCGGTCCCGTCCGAGAAGTCGAGCCCCATCGCCGAATAGCGCTCGCGCTCGTTCTCCCAGTCCGCGCGGACGCGGACTGTGAGGAACAGATGCGCGGGACGGCCGAGGAACTCGGCGATCTCGGCGCGGGCGGCGGCGCCGATGGCCTTGATGGTCTCGCCCTTGCGCCCCAGCACGATGCCCTTGTGGCCCTCGCGCCCGACATAGATCACCTGCTCGATGCGCGCCGAGCCGTCCGGCTTGTCCTCCCAGGCATCGGTCTCGACGGTGAGCTGATAGGGGATCTCCTGATGCAGCCGCAGCGTGAGCTTCTCGCGGGTGATCTCGGCGGCGATCAGGCGCTGCGGCAGGTCGGCGATCTGGTCCTCGGGGTAGAGCCACGGCCCCTCCGGCAGGCGCTCGGCGAGCCAGCGGCGCAGGTCGTCCACGCCGTCGCCGTTCTCGGCCGAAATCAGGAAGGTCGCCGCGAAAGCGCGGGCGGCGTTGGCTTCTGCGGTCAGCGCGAGCAGGCTGTCGCGGCGCACGCGGTCGACCTTGTTGATGACGAGCACCGTGGGCTTGTCGCCGCCGCGCGCGTCGAGCGCGGCGAGAATGTCGCGCACACCGTCGGTCAGGCCGCGATGCGCCTCGACCATGAGACAGGCGATGTCGGCGTCCTCCGCGCCGGCCCAGGCGGCGGCGACCATCGCGCGGTCGAGCCGGCGGCGCGGGCGGAACAGGCCGGGCGTGTCCACGAAGACGATCTGCGCCGGCCCCTCCAGCGCGACGCCGCGGATACGGGCGCGGGTCGTCTGCACCTTGTGGGTGACGATGGAGACTTTCGCGCCCACCATGCGGTTGAGCAGCGTGGACTTGCCGGCGTTCGGCTCGCCGATCAGGGCGACGAAGCCGCAGCGCGGGGTCGGGTCGGTCATCGCTCGGTCATCCTGTGAGGCGCGCGAGAAGCTCGGCGGCGGCGGCGTGTTCGGCGGCGCGTTTCGAGGGGGCCTGCGCCGAGGCGCTCTCGCCGCTCGCCAGCCGCGCCTCGACGGTGAAGACGGGCGCGTGGTCGGGTCCGATGCGGGCGATCTCCACGTAAGTCGGCGGCGGCATCGCGCGGGCCTGCGCCCATTCCTGCAAGGCGGTCTTGGCGTCGCGCGGGGCCGCGCCCTGCGTCTCGATCCGGTCGCGCCAGAGCCGCAGCACCACCTCCTGCGCCGCCGCGAAACCCTGATCGAGGAACACCGCGCCGAGGACCGCCTCCATCGCGTCGCCGAGATTGCTGAGGCGCTTGCGCCCGCCCGCCTTCGATTCCGAGCGCTCCAGCCGCAGATGCGCGCCGAGACCGATCTCCTCGGCGATCTCGGCGCAGGTCTCCTTGCGCACCAGCGCGTTGAGCCGGGGCGCGAGCTTGCCCTCGCTCTCCTCGGGCCGCCGGCGCACCAGCGCCTCCGCGACGACGAGGTTGAGCACGCGGTCGCCGAGAAATTCGAGCCGCTGATAATCCGGTCGCGCGGCGGAGGACGCCGAAGGGTGCGTCAGCGCCTCGTCGATCAGCGCAGCGTCGACCTCGCGGCCCAGCCGGTCGAACAGCGCCGCGAGCCGGGGCGCGCGCGCCATCGGCCTCAGCGGATCGCCATGAAGGTGCGGTCGAAGCGCCAGTTCCAGACCTGCCAGAACGGCCCGTCTGCCGAGACGGCGATCACTTCGGCGCGCCCCACCAGATTCTCGAACGGCACGAAGCCGACGCCGCCAGAAGCGCGGGGCTCGCGGCTGTCGCGGGAATTGTCGCGATTGTCGCCCATGAAGAAATACTGACCTGCTGGAACCACGAATTCCGGCGTGTCGTCGAACATCATCCCGTTGACAGTATTGAGCGTGATATGTTCGAACCCTCCGGGCAAGGTCTCGCGCCAGACTTCGAGCGCGCGCCCGCTGTCGCCGTCGACGAACACGCCGTCGCGCTCCATGCGTACGGGCTGGCCGTCGATGTGCAGGACCCCCCCGATGACCTGGACGGTCTCGCCCGGCAGGCCGACGAGCCGCTTGATGTAGTCCTCGCCAGTGCGCGGATGCTTGAAGACGATCACATCGCCGCGCTCGGGCTCGGAGGCGAGGATGCGCCCGGGAATGAAAGGACACAGGTTCACGCCGAACAGCGACGGGCACGACGCGCTGGAGTAGCCGTAGGAATATTTCGAGATGAAAAGATAATCGCCGATCAGGAGCGTCGATTTCATCGAGCCCGAGGGGATCCAGAAGGGCTGGAACAGCACGGTCCGAAAGGCGGCGGCGATCAGCAGGGCGTAGACGATGGTCTTGAGGAGTTCGCCGAACCCCTCTCTCTTCTTCGCTTTCGCCATACGCTGCGCGCCTCTCATGATCGCGGGCTTGTCGCGCGCGGGCGAAGGAGTGTCAAGCATGGGCCGGCAAGCGTGTTGCGCGGGTCACGGCGACGGTCGCGACGACGCTGCGGGGCGCGCCTCGATCACCACGAAAGCCTGCGCCCAGGGGTGGTCGTCGGTGATCGTGACGTGCACCAGCGCGGCCATGCCCGGCGGCGTCATGTCGGACAGGCGCTGCGCCGCGCCGCCGGTGAGTTTCATGCAGGGCTGACCGGAGGCGAGGTTGAACACCCCCATCTCGCGCCACGCCACGCCCATCCGCAGACCGGTGCCGAGCGCCTTGGCGCAGGCCTCCTTGGCCGCCCAGCGCTTGGCGTAGCTCGCGACGCGCGCGCCCTTGTGGTCGGTTCGCCGCTCCGAGCGCAGCTGCTCGACATCGGTGAAGACGCGGTCGAGGAATCGCTCGCCGAAGCGCGCGATCGTCGCCTCGACGCGGCGGATGTCGGCGAGGTCGGCGCCGATGCCGAGGATCACGCCGCGCCTTCCCCGAACGCCTCGCGGCGGGCGCGGTCCATCACTTCGCGCATGCGCCGGATCGCGCTGTCGAGCCCGGTGAAGATCGCCTCGCCCACAAGATAATGGCCGATGTTGAGCTCCATCACTTCGGGAAAGGCGGCGACGGGCGGCGTCGTCTCGTAGGCCAGCCCATGACCGGCGTGGACCTCGAGACCCAGCCCATGCGCGAAGGCGGCGCAGCGGCGCAGCCTGTCGAGTTCCGCGTCGCGCTCGGCGAAGCGGCCCTCGTTGTGGGCGTCGCAATAGGCGCCGGTGTGCAATTCGACCACCGGCGCGCCGATGCGCGCGGCGGCTTCGATCTGGCGCTCGTCGGCGGCGATGAAGATCGAGACGCGGCAGCCCGCTTCCGCGAGCGGCGCGATGAAATGGGCGAGCCGGTTCTCCTCGCGCGCGACTTCGAGCCCGCCCTCGGTCGTGCGCTCCTCGCGCCGTTCGGGCACGATGCAGACGGCGTGCGGGCGGTGGCGCAGGGCGATGGCCTGCATCTCGTCGGTCGCGGCCATCTCGAAATTGAGCGGGACGCCGAGATCGCGCAGCAGCGCCGTCAGCCCCTCGATGTCGGCGTCGGCGATGTGGCGGCGATCCTCGCGCAGATGCGCGGTGATGCCGTCCGCCCCTGCGGCGACGGCGGCGCGGGCGGCGCGGAGCGGCTCGGGATGCGCCCCGCCCCGCGCATTGCGGATCGTCGCGACATGGTCGATGTTCACGCCGAGGCGCAAGCGGCCCAGCGGTCGGGCGAGAGTCCGGGTCATCGCGCGTCTCCTCCTGCGGCCTCTCCGGCGGGCCGCCTCATTCGGCCGGGTCCGGGGTGGGCGCGCCGGTCTTGAGCGGTCGCCGCCCGACATGCGCGGCCAGCCGCCGCCGGGCGCTCTCCATCAGCTTGCGCCGCCGCGCCGCCTGATAGGCCGCGATCGCCGGACGTAGCAATATGTAGCTCGCAGCCGCCGCGGCGAGCCCCGGCGCGAGCCCGCCGAGCAGATAGGGCAGCATCAGGTCGTCGAGGAAGTGCCGGAAGTCGCTGAAGATCACCGACGGGCTAAAATGCTTCACGAGCCCGGGCTTGCCGGTCATCCAGCCGCCGATCTCTAAAGACAGGGCCGCGATCGCGGGAAAGGTCAGCGGATTTCCGACGATGGTGCCGAGCGCAGCGGCGAACAGGTTGGCCCGCAGCGCCCACGCGACGGCGAGCGCGACCAGGATGTGCAGCGTGAACAGGGGCGTGAAAGATGCGAAGGCTCCGCAGGCGAAACCGAGCGCGATCTTGTGCGGCGTGTCCGGCAACCGCTGCACGCGCCGACCCACATAGGAGAACCCGCGCCGCCACCCCTTGCGCGGCGCGAGAAGCCCGCGCAGACGTATCAGGAACCCCGGTTTCTCGCGGCGCTTGAAGATCATGTCTCGCCGTCACGCCTCCGCCATCGCCGCACGCCCACCCGGGTCGCGCGCCGGCGGCAGGATATGCGGCGACGCAGGCGAAGGCGAGCGGCGCCGCGCGGTCAGGCGCCGCGCGATTCGCCGCTCGAGCGGTCGCGCCGCCACGCCAGCGATATGCGCCGCCAGATCCGGTCGTGAAACCACCGGCGCAGCCCTTCCTCCTCGAAGACCGCCTCGCGCAGATGGCTGGTCCAGCTGGGTCGCGGCGCATCGATCACCCCTTCGGCGTCGGAGAGATCGAACTCGAAGCGCGCGCCGCTCTGCTTGGCGGCCTTGAGCATCGCCGTATTGCGCCGCGTCGTGTGGATCAGCAGCGTCGCGACGCCGCGATTGCGCGCCCAGAGCAGCGAGCGGGCGACGAGCTCGGCCCCGACGCCGCGTCCGCGCCAGTCGGCCTCGACCTCGAACGCGGCCTCGGCGGTGCGGCCGTCTGGAAAGATCATAACTTCGGCGGCGCCGCGAAGCTCCCCGTCGACGAACCATCCGATGACATGGCCGCCGCCGCCGAGAAACTCGGCCACATGCTTTTCGATCTGCGCGTCGGTCGCGGGATACTGGAAGCGCGAACGCCGGTCCTCCGGCGTGAGCCTCAGAAGATGCGCCAGGTAGGCCTCATGGTCGAACGTCCACAGGGCGCGATAGGCGCCCCCGTCGCGCCGCCGTTCCGGGCCTGTCGTCAAACCGTCCATCATTCGACCTTTCGCCGATCCGCTCCGCGCCCGGCCGCCTCGTCGCCTCGCCCCGCCTTCCGCCCCCGGTTCCGTTTCTCGCGCCACACTACCGCGTCGGATCGTTTGGGATTATGACCTCCCGACGATCCGGAGCGCTGTCGCGACGCAGCGTTGTTGCGCTGCAACATAGTGCGCCGGCGCTGCAATGAAAGTGGCCGGTCGAGATGAACGACCGGTGTGCGCCAGAGGCGCGGAGGAGGGACGAGATGCGGGAACTGACCCATTTCATCGGCGGGGCGCATGTGAAGGGCCGCTCGGGCCGCTTCGCGGACGTCTACAACCCCGCTTCGGGCGAGGTCGAGAAGAAGGTCCCGCTCGCCAGCCGCGACGAAGTGCGGCAGGCCGTCGAGGTCGCCACAGCCGCGCAACCCGGCTGGGCCGCCCAGAACCCACAGAAGCGCGCGCGCGTGATGATGGCGTTCGTCCAGCTGTTGCACCGCGACATGGAGAAGCTCGCCGAAGCGTTGTCGCGCGAGCACGGCAAGACGCTGCCCGATGCGCGCGGCGACGTGCAGCGCGGGCTTGAAGTCGCCGAGTTCTGCATCGGCGCGCCGCACCTGCTGAAGGGCGAGTTCACGGAAGGCGCCGGACCCGGCATCGACATGTATTCGATGCGCCAGCCCCTCGGAGTCGCCGCAGGGATCACGCCGTTCAACTTCCCAGCAATGATCCCGATGTGGAAGTTCTGTCCCGCCATCGCCGCCGGCAACGCCTTCATCCTCAAGCCTTCCGAGCGCGACCCATCGGTTCCGCTGATGCTCGCGGAGCTGATGATGGAGGCGGGCCTGCCGGCCGGCGTGCTGAACGTCGTCAACGGCGACAAGGAGGCGGTGGACGCGATTCTCGACGACGAAGGGATCGCGGCGGTGGGCTTCGTCGGCTCGACGCCGATCGCGCATTACGTCTACTCCCGCGCCACGGCCGCCGGAAAGCGCGCCCAATGCTTCGGCGGCGCCAAGAATCACATGATCGTCATGCCCGACGCCGACATGGAGCAGGCCGCCGACGCGCTGATCGGCGCAGGCTACGGCGCCGCCGGAGAGCGGTGCATGGCGATCTCGGTCGCCGTGCCGGTCGGCGACGAAACTGCCGACCGCCTGATCGAGAAGCTCGCGCCCCGTGTCGAAAGCCTCAAGATCGGACCCTACACCGCAGGAGAAGACGTCGATTTCGGTCCGCTGGTGACGGCGGAGGCGCTGGCGCGCGTGAAAGGGCTGGTGGATCGCGGCGTCGAGCAGGGCGCGAAGCTGGTCGTGGACGGGCGGAACTTCCGCCTGCAGGGCTATGAGAGCGGCAACTTCATGGGCGGCTGCCTGTTCGACCGGGTCACCAGAGAGATGGACATCTACCGCACCGAGATCTTCGGCCCGGTGCTCTCGGTTGTGCGCGCGAAGACTTACGAGGAAGGTCTCGGCCTCGCCATGGACCACGAATACGGCAATGGCGTCGCGATCTTCACCCGCGACGGCGATGCGGCGCGCGACTTCGCAGCGCGGGTCAATGTGGGGATGGTCGGGATCAACGTGCCGATCCCGGTCCCGCTCGCCTATCACACTTTCGGCGGGTGGAAGAAGTCGATGTTCGGCGACCTCAACCAGCACGGGCCCGACGCGTTCCGCTTTTACACCCGAACGAAGACGGTCACGGCGCGCTGGCCCTCGGGCGTGAAGGACGGGGCGGAGTTCAGCATCCCGACGATGAGCTGAAGCTCCGGCGCGCGGCCCGGGGCGGAGCCGCGCGCCTTAACCGGTTTACCGAAACTTGATCGTTCTGTCGCATCTTGCAGGGGTCCGCCCCTGACGCCGGCCGCATGAACGGTCCGTCCGAGAGAGCGGCGGGGTGGGGGGAAAGACCGGAGCGCGCCGATCAGGAGCCGTCGCGCGTCGGGCCACGTCCTGCAACGCTCCCCGAACGGAGACCGCCCATGCCGACCGCCCGTCTCGCCATCGCGGCCGCCCTCTCCCTCGGCGCCGCCGCCGCCGCCTCGCCCCCCGCCTCCGCGCAGCAGCCGATTTGCGGAGATCGCGCCTCGCTCGTGACCCAACTTCAGAAGAAATACGGCGAAGCGCGCCGCGCGATGGGCCTCCAGGGCGAAAGCACGCTGATCGAAGTTTTCGCCTCGTCCGACACCGGAACGTGGACGATTCTCTTCACGCGTCCCGACGGCGTGACCTGCGCCGTCGCCGCCGGTCAGGCGTGGCGCGAGGAGGATGGCGAGGCCGCGACCGAGTCGCCGATCTGACCGAGCGCTCGACCACAGTTTGAAGCGCAAGCGCCGCGGCCCGTTAGGAGCGCGGCGCTTTCGCATGCGGCGCACTTGCGCCGGGACCGTTCAGGCCTGGGCGGCGGGGCGCAGATGCGCCGGGACCGGCGTCGGCGCGTTCAGCGGGCGACCGACATATTCGCGACCTTCATGCGTGATGACAATGGAGCCGCAGGGCAGCCGACGTGAAATCGGACCCTGGATGTGGACGTAAGGCGACAAGGCGATCGTTGCGAGCATCTGGCGGTGCCTCCGGCTAGCGCTTCTCCTGCGCGTCGTTCGATCGACGCTATCACGGTCGACATTGCCACCGCGTTAACCAGACTCTGCTCATCTTTAAGGCGAGCTGTAAAGATTCGATGACGCGCCCCGGCGCGTCCGTCCCCTGCACTTTGGCGCCATAGCGCCGCAACTGCGGCTTTGACATACAGAGTCTCAAGGCGCTATGTCGCAGCGTGGCGAGACGCCGCGCGACGACCGGCTCCGACTTCGAGCGGGACCGCGACGCAGATCGCGGGACGACAAAATCAAGAAACGGCGCAGACGCGACTCGGGAGAAGGCGCATGGCGGCAGAGGCGTCGGCGAAGGCCGAAACGCGCTGGACTATGAACAGGGTGGCCGTGACGCTTCTGCTCAGCGGCTGGGCGGTGGTGGCGATCCTCACCTTGGCGCTCGACGGGTTCGCGACGCTGCGGTTCCTCGACCTGCCCCTCGGCGCCTATCTCGCCGGCCAGGGCGCGCTCGTCGCGGGCGTGCTGGTCGCGGTGAGAATGGCCCGGGACAGCTGACGCCGAGCCGCGGCTGGCGACTCAGAGCCAGTCGCGCAGTACGGCGATCAGCGGAATGTCGGCGGGCGGCATCGGAAAATCCCGGAGACGGTCCGCCCGCGCCCAGGCGAGGCGCTGGCCCTCGCGGCCCTGCGGCAGCCCCGTCCACTTGCGGCACGCGAAGAGCGGCATGAGCAGATGGAACGCGTCGTAGGCGTGGCTCGCGAAAGTCAGCGGCGCGAGGCAGGAGCCCCAGGTCTCGACGCCGAGCTCCTCGCGCAGCTCCCGGATCAGGCAGGCTTCCGGGGTCTCGCCGGGCTCGATCTTGCCGCCGGGAAACTCCCAGAGCCCCGCCATGCTCTTGCCTTCGGGCCTCTGAGCCAGAAGCACGCGCCCGTCCGGGTCGATCAGCGCGCAGGCGGCGACGAGGATCAGAGGTTTCGCGCTCACGCTCTGCGGCCCTGCGCCCAGTCGATCGCATCCTCCAGCCGGTCGTCGCCCCAGAACATCTCGCCGTCCTCCGTCAGGAAACTCGGCGCGCCGAACAGGCCCGCGTCGCGCGCCTCCTCGGTCGCCAGGCGCAGGCGCGCCTTCACCTCCGCGTCCCGTTGCGCCCGCTCCACGAGCGCGGCGCCGGGTTCTCCCAACGCGTCGAGCAGAGCGGCCAGACCGGAGGGCGAGTCGATGCTCCGACCCTCGCCGAACTGCGCGGAATAGACTGCGCGGGCGAAGGCCGGCCCCCATGACTCGGCGGCGCCGATGGTCATCAGCCGCGCCGCCAGCAAGCCGTTCTGGGGAAACGGTTCCGGGCGCGCGACGGCGGGTAGTCCGAGCCGCATCGCCCGCCGTTCGAGATCGCGCCACATATGGCGGCCTTTGGCGGGGAACAGGTTGAAGGGCGACGTGTCCCAGCCCTGCGCCTTGAAGATCGGGCCGAGCAGGAACGGCCGCCAGATCACCGCGACGCCGGCCTCGCGGCATAGGCCCTCGATCCGCATCGCGGACAGATACGAGTAGGTGGACGCGAACTCGTGCCAGAAGGCGAGGCGCGGCGCCGCCGGGGCCGTCACGAGCGATAGTCGGCGTTGATGTCGATATAGGCGTGGGTCAGATCGCAGGTCCACACTGTCGCCCGCGCCGCCCCGACGCCGACGTCGACGAGGATCTCCAGCTCGGCGCGCTTCATGTAGGCCGCGCCGTCCTCTTCCCGATAGGCGGGCGCCACCCAGCCCTTTTCCGCGACGAGAATGTCGCCGAAGCGGATTTCAAGCCGGTCGCGGTCCGCCGCCTCGCCCGACTTGCCGACCGCCATCACGATGCGGCCCCAGTTGGGGTCCTCGCCGGCCAGCGCCGTCTTGACCAGCGGCGAGTTAGCGATGGACAGCCCGATGCGGCGCGCCGCCTGCGCCGTCTCGGCGCCTGTCACGGTGATCGCGACGAATTTCGACGCGCCCTCGCCGTCCTTGACCACCAGCTGGGCGAGGTCCAGCAGCACTGCGTCGAGCGCCTCGCGGAAGGCGGGCAGGCGAGGGTCGTCGTCAGAGGCGATCTCCGCCGCGCCGCTCGCGCCGGTCGCCGCCAGCAGCAGCGTGTCGGAGGTGGAGGTGTCGCCGTCCACGGTGATCGCGTTGAAGCTGCGGTCGACGCTCTCGGCGAGAAGCCGCTGAAGCAGGGGCTCTGCGATGGCGGCGTCGGTGAAGGCGAAGGCCAGCATCGTCGCCATGTCGGGCGCGATCATGCCCGAGCCCTTGGCGAATCCGGCGATCCGGACTTCGACGCCGTCGAGCGCCACGGTGCGGCCGGCCGCCTTGGGGAAGGTGTCGGTGGTCATGATCGCGCGCGCCGCGCGCTCCCACGCGCCCTCGGCGCGGGTCTCGGCGATGGCGCCGAGCGCCGCCTCGATGCGCGCGACCGGCAGCGGCTCGCCGATCACGCCGGTCGAGGCGACGAAGGTCGAGGCGGCGGGCGCGCCCACGGCGGCGCCGGCGGCCTCGGCCATGCGGCGCGCGTCGTCGGCGCCATTCGCCCCTGTGAAGGCGTTGGCGTTGCCGGAATTGGCGGCGAAGCAGAGCGGCCCCGAAGCGACGGCGCCACCGCGCCGCGCTGCGAGCCGCGCCTCGCACCACAGCACCGGGGCGGCGCGGGTGCGGGAGCGGGTGAAGACGCCGGCGACGGACGCGCCCGCCGCGATCTCGGCCAGCATGACGTCGTCGCGACCCGCATATCGCACGCGGGCGGGGCCTCCTGCGAGCTTCACTCCCCTGACTGCGGGAAGGTCGGGAAAGCAGGCGGGGGCGAAGGGCGAGGGCTTCAGCGCGGCCATGGCGGGCGCTCCGGGCGAGGTGGGTCGATCAGGGGAATTGCAGCGCCGCGCCGTCGCGCAGGCTCTCGAGGCCTGGCCGGCCCTCGGGCAGGACGATCTCGGCGGCCGCGCGCAGCTCCGCGATCACGGCGCGGGCGGCCTCGGCCCCGAGCTCCTGCTCGATCTCGCCGCGCACCTCCTCGAGCGCAGGGGCGGGCCTGTCGCGCTTGCCGGTCAGATGGATCAGATGCCAGCCGAACTGCGACTGGACCGGCGCCGACATCGCGCCCTCCTCCATCGCGAAGGCGGCGTCCGCGAAAGCTGGAACCATCATGTCGCGCGAGAACCAGCCGAGATCGCCGCCCCTCGCCCTGGTGCCGTCCGTGCCGTGCTCGGCGGCGAGCGCCGCGAAGTCGGCCCCGCGGTCGAGCTCGGCCTTCAGCGCCTGCGCCTGCTCCTCGCTTGCGACGAGGATGTGGCTCGCACGCACTTCCTCGATGGGCGGCGCATCGGCGAATCGCGTCTCATAGGCCGCCTCGATCGCCGCATCGGTCACGCGCTCGGCGATTTCGGCGCGGAGCATGAAGTCGGCCAGCAGGCCCTGCCGCTGCATCTCCAGCGAGCGCTTCACGGCGGGATGGTCGGCGAGGTCCCCTGCGAGCGCTGCGGCGGCGAGCAGGCGCTGGTCGATCATCTGCTCGCGGATGCCGTCATACAGCGTCTCGTCGGGAAGCTGCTGATACTGCGCGGGAAGCTCCGAGAGGATCGCGTTGAGATCGGCGACCGTGACCGGCGCGCCGTCGATGGTCGCGACGTCGGCGTCCTGCGCGAGCGCGTCCTGAGCGAGGATGGGCGCGGCGAGGGCGAGCGCGGCGCAGAGGGCGGCGGCGCGGGCGAGGGAAGCGGGCATGACGTCTCCGGATGCGGGCCGGCGGCGAGGCCGGCGGTGCAGGGCTGCTCCAAGCGCGCGGGGGCGGCTTGCGTTGACTCCGTTCCGGCCGCTGCTTACATCCCGCCCGCATGAGAACGCGCCGGGATCGCGGCTCGCGCAGCACTTAAGCCGCCTTGGCGCCAGCGGCAAGCGTCGCGCGACGGGCGGGGCGAGCGGAGTTTCGGGCGAGGTTTCGGCGCCCAGACCGGTCGCCCGGCGGGCGGCGCAGACAAGGATGGAAAGCGCATGCTCGGCGTGATCGCGCGCAAGATTTTCGGCACCGCCAACGACCGCAAGGTCCGAGCGACCCGCCCCACGGTCCAGAAGATCGCCGCGCTCGAGCCGCAGATGGCGGCGCTCTCCGACGAGGCGCTGCGCGGCCTGACCGACGCCTATCGCGCGCGGCTCGCACAGGGCGAGACGCTCGACGACCTGCTGCCCGAGGCCTTCGCCACCGTGCGCGAGGCGGCGAAGCGCGCGCTCGGTCTGCGGCCCTTCGACGTGCAGCTGATCGGCGGCATGATCCTGCATCAGGGCAAGATCGCCGAGATGAAGACCGGCGAGGGCAAGACGCTGGTCGCGACCCTGCCCGTCTATCTCCATGCGCTGACCGGGCGCGGCGCCCATGTCGTCACCGTCAACGACTACCTCGCCCGCCGCGACGCGGAGTGGATGGGCAAGGTCTACAATTTCCTCGGGCTTTCGGTCGGTGTGATCACGCCGGGGCTCGACGACGCGCAACGCCGCGCCGCTTACGCCTGCGACGTCACTTACGCCACCAACAACGAGCTCGGCTTCGACTATCTGCGCGACAACATGAAGTACCGGCTGGAGGACATGGTCCAGCGCGGCCACGCCTTCGCCATCGTGGACGAGGTCGACTCGATCCTGATCGACGAGGCGCGCACGCCGCTTATCATCTCGGGCCCGACGCAGGACCAGTCGGCGCTCTACGTCGCCATCGACAAGATCATCCCGTCGCTGTCGGCGGAGCATGTCGAGATCGACGAGAAGCAGCGCACCTGCATCCTGTCCGAGGACGGCAACGAGTTCGTCGAGCAGAAGCTGCGCGAGGCCGGCCACCTCAAGGGCGAGGCCACGCTCTACGACCCCGAGAACGTCAGCCTCGTGCACCATGTCAACCAGGCGGTGCGCGCGCATCGGATGTTCACGCGCGACAAGGACTACATCGTCAAGAACGGCAAGGTGATCATCATCGACGAGTTCACCGGCCGCATGATGGAGGGCCGCCGCTGGGGCGACGGGCTGCATCAGGCGGTGGAGGCGAAGGAGGGCTGCCCGATCCAGCCCGAGAACGTCACCATGGCGTCGATCACCTTCCAGAACTACTTCCGCCTCTACGAGACGCTCGCGGGCATGACCGGCACGGCGCTCACCGAAGCGGAGGAGTTCATGTCGATCTACGGACTCGACGTGGTCGAGATCCCCACCAACGTCGCGGTCGCGCGCAAGGACGACGACGATCAGGTGTTCCGAACCACGCGCGAGAAGACCGGGGCGATCATCGAGGCGATCGAGGACGGGCGCAAACGCGGCCAGCCGATCCTCGTCGGCACGACCTCCATCGAGAAGTCCGAGCAGCTCGCCGCGGCGCTGAAGGAGAAGGGCATCCCCCACGCCGTGCTCAACGCCCGCTATCACGAGCAGGAGGCGTTCATCATCGCACAGGCGGGCCGCCCGGGCGCCGTGACGATCGCGACGAACATGGCGGGTCGCGGCACCGACATCAAGCTGGGCGGCAATGTCGAGATGCGCGTCGCCGAGATGGTCGGCGCCGAGACCGACCCGGCGAAAGTCGCCGAGATCACCAAGGCGACCGAGGCCGAAGTCGAGGCGCTGCGCCAGCAGGCGCTCGCCGCCGGCGGGCTCTGGGTGATCGGCACCGAGCGCCACGAGAGCCGGCGCATCGACAATCAGCTGCGCGGCCGCTCGGGCCGTCAGGGCGACCCTGGCCGCTCGACCTTCTTCCTCAGCCTCGAAGACGACCTGATGCGCATCTTCGGCG
>NZ_DAIQNN010000076.1:0-13530 GCF_036788415.1 Rubrimonas sp.
GGCGCTGTGGTCGAGGATGAAGCGGGCGACGACGTCCTCGCTCTCGGGGAACGCCAGCTCAGCGCCGGTGGCGACGCGCCGCCACGCCGCGAGGTAGCGCAGGTCGCTCTCCAGCGCCCGGCGGCTGTTCTCGGGAATGGTCTCGCGGGCGAGGCGCTCGATAAGGTCGCGGTAGATCGGCGGCAGGTCCTCGCGCGGACCGACGAGCGCCGAGAGCGCCGAGGAACGGGGCAGGGGAGGGGGCCCGGGCGGTCCGTCAGCCATGAGCGTCTCCTCTCGACGGCGTTGCGCAGGTCGTTCAAGGGTCTTCAGCGGCACAATGTTCCATCTTTGTCCGATTGTCGATAATGGCTGCTTATCGGCAATCAGGATCGCCTGCCGGATAAGCTGGTGTAAGCGGCAAAATAGCCGCCTTTTGCGCATATACGGAAAAGAGATATTGATACTCGTGATAGAAGGTGAGGCAAAATATGCCGGGCCTCTCGGCGAGTGCGCGTTCGGTCGGTGGAGCGCGTGTCGTTCTCCAGCTTCCCTGCGAAATCGCCGACATTGATGCGACCGATCGCCAGCTTTGCTGCGACTGGCGGGGCGCCGGGGCACGATCGCACGACGCCTGCTCAAGGGCGCGATCCCGTCGATGGCCGTCCGGCGCGCCTGAAGATCGACGGAGGAGCGACGGCGGCGAGTTTGGCGTTCACGCCCGCCGCCAACCCCGCGACGACCGACAGGCGCACCGTGGTGTCTTGCGCCGGCGCGGCGGCGGTGGAGCGGATCAGATCGGGCAAGCGACGGGTGAGCGCCCATTGCAGCCAGAGGTCCTCCCGGCGCGCCGGGACGCGTGGCCCGTCCGCCAGGGCGTGGCCGCAGCCCGCGCATCGGTCGAGCGCCGCGACGGCGTCGAGGGCGTGGGGGCTCCAGGATCGGCGGCAGCGCCGACAGCGGTCGAGCAACCGCAACCCGTGGCGCAGGCACGCCCTCGCCCAGGCGAACCGACCCCAGGCGGGAACCCAGGTCTCGCCGTCGTCGAGGCACGCTGGGCAGAACGCCACGGCGCCGAGGCGTATGGGACGCCGGCCGCTGCGGCGGGGTGCGCCGTCGGCGGCCGAAGGCGGCGGCCGCAGGACCCCCGGCGACGCCGTGGCGAGCAGGGCCAGCGCCGAACCGGCGTCTGCGGCCGTCTGGGTCAGCGACATCGCGGCGACCTCGGCCGGGTCCCGGGCGGATCGCAGGGCGATATCGGTCGACAACCGGGGATGAGCGCAGTGGTCGACCCACGGATCGCAGGGCCGGAGGCCGCCGACCGTCGGATGCGCGCCCGACAGCGCGATCTCGTGACGGCTGGCCAATCCACGGAAGAAGGAACGCGGCGTCAGGCCGTTGGCGAGCGCGACGCGGCTCAGCCAGCTCGACGGCAGTTCGCCCGTGTTCGGCGCAGGACGCACAGGCCAGACCGCTGCGTCTGCGGCGACGGGCTCGAACAGGTCGACGTCGATCACCGCAGCCTACGCGACGCCGAGGGCCTCGGCGGTCAGCCGACGCTGCGCAGGCGGGGTGAAATCGAGCGCCTCGACCATCGCGACGTCGATGCGCTCCTCGCCCGAGAGGATGGCCTGTTCGGCGCTGCGGGTGAGGATGGCGGCGATTTCGCCGAGAAGCCCCTCGGACAGCGCGAGCAGGCGGCGCATCATCCGGGGATCGACGAGGTTGGAGGGGCGACGCAACGGCAGGACAGCCTCGAAGCTCGCCAGCAGCGTGGTGAACGCCGGCCCGTCCCGCCAGCGCGGCAGCGCGACGGGTTCGAAGCGGTTCGCCAGCTGGCTCTCGGAGTGGAAGACCTGCAGGACCTCCTTCACGCCGACCGCGACGATCGGGATCTGCAACTCGGCGCCGAGATTGCGGAACATGTTCAGCATCTGGCGCAGCCGGTCGCCGCCGCCGACCAGGATGTTGTGCGCCTCGTCGACGATCAGCATGCGCACGCGGCTGTCGCGCAGGCGACGCAGCGCCTGGGCTTCCTTCTTCGCCAGCGAGTCCCCGGGATTGGTGGGTGCGCCGGTCGCCTCGACGAGGCGATGATGAAAGCGCCGGATATCCGCGGCGTCGGGGCAGGTGACGTAGAGGACGGGGATCGCGTCGCCGTCGCCGTCGGGATCGGGGGCGCGCGGATGCGTCCGGACGAAGCGCTGCGCGATCATCGTCTTGCCGTTGTTGGTCGGCGCCACCAGCAGCGCATTCGGCATCCTGACGCGCCTGGGATGCGCCAGAAGCCACTTGAGCCTGTCCATCGCGCGGGACGCCTGCGTGTAGGCGATCCAGCGATCGGCGAGGGCGAAGCGCACACGCTCGCCATCGCTCATCCCGGCCGCCCGGGCCGCGAAGGCCGGCGCCATGTGGGCGAAGTCCTCACCAGAGGTCGACATCGAACAGCGCTCCGGGTGCGCTCGGCGCGGCGTCTGCGTCCGGCGCTTCGGACGGCGTCCGGGACGGCGTCTCGGACGCGAGCCTGGCTCGGGCGCGCCGGGCCGCCTTCGTGGTCGCGGTCGCCGCCTGCACGATCGCCCGCATCCGCTCCCGGCGGTCGAAGATGAGGTCTTCGTCGACGGCCCGCTTTCCTTCCGCGCGCAGCTCGGCGAGGATTCGCGCATGCTCCCACAGCGACAGAGGCGGTCGGTGTCGGCGCCGGTAGGGCAGGGCGAGGGTCTCGCCGTCCGGCGCGCGAAGCCAGATCCGCGACAGGTCTCGCGGGTCGTAGCGGACGGGCCGGGTCTCCGGCAGCCCCGCCAGCGGCCGCAGCGCATCCGACCAGTAGAAGATGTGGAACAGCTGCACGCCCTCGCGCGTCACGCGCCGCCGCGTCATCGGCAGGAAGGCGACGAGCACGTCCTCTGGATCCTCGGGCGCGCGGACATCCTCCTGCACGCCGCTCCGCAACGCCCGCCACCGGTGCAGCGGCGGGACACCGAGACCGGCGTGCCGGCGGTTGTGGTAGACGTCGACGCCAAGCGCGAGCCAGCGCTCCATCTCTTCGAGCGTCAGCGCCGCCTGCGCCTCGGACGCGTAGCGTCCGCGCTCCCGCGGGTTCGACTGGGTCGTGCCGGGCAGGAGATGCACGTCGCCCATCGTCGTCCCGATCAGGCGCTCGACATGGCCGCCGAAGCGCGGCGCGCCGGGCGGGCGATACTGCAGGTCGATCCCGTATTCCGCGCAGCCGAAGGCCAGCGCGCCGGCGTGGAACTCGGGGCCGTTGTCGACATGGATGCGGGCCGGCCTGCCATGGACGGGATAATCGAGATCGAGACCGCGCAACGCCAGCCAGCGCGTCTTCGGCGTCATGGCGAAGGCGAGACAGGCCGCCACCGACGTGACCGACGGGCTCATCATCGTCAGGTGGAAGCCGACCACCACGCGCGTGGCGACATCCACCGCCAGCGTGAGCCAGGGGCGTCCCACAGGCTGACGGTGCTCGGGATCGACCACCACGGCGTCCACGAGCGTGTGGTCGATCTGGACGACGGAGAGCGGCTCGGTCGTCTCGGGAAAGCTCCCCGGCGTCGCGGTCCGGGGATCGGCGAGCCGCCGACCCGAGGCCTCCTGCCGGAGCGGATCGCGAAAGGCTCTGATGCGGCGGCGGATCGTGTTGTCGCCGGGCGCGCTCAGGCCCGCCCGGCGGCAGGCGTCGGCGACCTCCTCGACGATTTTCGACGGGCGCAGACGCTCCCGTTTGCGCAACGCCCTGCCGATCGTCTCGCCCATGACCTGCTCGACCTCGACCGGCATGAGGCTGGCGCCGGCGCGCAAACCGGGCGGGCGCGGGGCGAGATCCGAGGTGAGACCTGCGCCTTCGCGATAGCGGCGCAGCCATCGGAAGATCGTGCTGCGCGAGACCCCGCACGCCGTGGCGACCGCGTCGACATCCGCCAGACTGGTCGGGCGTCTCTCGCTGAGCGCACGCACGTGCTCGGCGCGGGCGCAGGCCTCCCTCCAGCGACGCTCTTCCGCCTCCGTCGCGAACATCGCGTCCATGCGTCGACCCCGACCGGCGCTCCGTCGATCGCATGGATGTTGGCGAAAAGCGCTGTCATCAACCCCGACATTGGTTCAGTCGCAGCGATGATGGAGAAATACGTCATTCAAGAACAAGGAGTTGAAGATTGTGGGTTCGCAGCAAAGATGGAAAACGACACTGTCGGTTTCCAAAGATGATGAGATTCCGCCGCTGATGACGAGACTCCGCCATGGTTCTTGCGACCGGCGCGGGCCTCGGGAGGGCTCCAGGCGGCTGTCGCGGGCGCGGCCCTGGCGCACCGGCTCTACCATTTCCGGCTCGTCTTCAGCGGCTTCGAGCACGCCCATGTCGTGCTGCGGGGCGAGAGCTTCGTCGCGCTCGCCGCGGGCCTGCAGGACGCGCTCTGGTCCCTCGGCGGCGTGCCAGCAGAGCATCGCACCGACAGCCTCTCGGCGGCGTTTCGCAACCTCGAACCGGAGGTCGAGGAAGACTGGACCACCCGTTACGACGCGCTGTGCGGCCACTACGGGATGGTCGCCAGCCGCAACAATCGCGGCGTCGCGCACGAGAACGGTGCGATCCAGTCGCCGCACGGCCATCTCAAGAGCGCTATCAGGGACGCGCTGCTGCTGCGCGGCTCGCGCGACTTCGACACCGTCGCCGACTACTGCGCCTTCGTCGACGCGCTGATCGGTCGTCGCAACGCCCGCAACCGCAGGCGCATCGACGCCGAGCGCGCCGTCCTGCGCCCACTCCCGGTCCGGCGCGCCGAAGACGGCGAGCAGGCGATGGTCACCGTGACATCGTCAGGCGGCTTCATGTTGCGCCGGGTCTTCTACACCGTGCCGTCGCGCCTCATCGGCCACCGGCTGAAGGTGCGCATCCACGATGATCGGCTCGACGTCTTCCTCGGTGGCACGCCCTGATGACCCTGCCGCGCGGGCGCGGCTATCCGCCGCCTCGTCGGCGCCATCCTGCTTGAGCAGAATGACGAGTGGGCCGTCCAGCGCGCCCGCTACATGCCGCTGGAAAGCGTCGCCAGCGTCAGCGGCGATCCCATCGTCGGCCTCGCTCACGTCGACGGCTGATTCCGGCCCCGCCAGGGATCGCGCTGGCCTCCGCCAGCTACGCCACTCCATGGAACGCTGCCGACAATCGGGCTGTTCCGCGAGCAGCTGGACGCCTCCGTCCGGAAGGGTGTCTGCGCAACCCAAACCGTCCAGTCAGGAGCGCCGCCCGCGAAGCGCGCCCTACGCCGCGCAGCGGCTTCGTTCAAGCCTCAGCTTGGGCCAAGCTTGTCAAGGACTGAAACTACACAACAGCATCCACCAAGATAATTGTTTTGTGAATGAGCGCCAAATCAATCTCACGCAATGACTACTCCATACTGTTGCTTTATTCGACTGATAGATAAAACTGGATACGTTAACCTAACGGTAAAATGGTCGAAACTATCAAGCGCCGACGGGTGCTTGTTAAAGGTCGATGTAAGCGGATCAGGCCGCTTTTCTGATGTGTGCGGAAGGTTTTACGGACGTCGCGGCGTCTATACCTTTCGTCTTGGTGACAAGGATGCGCGACATGGCGGCCTTTTCTGGCGTCGAAGGATATGGTGCGAACGCGACAGGCGGGCGCGGCGGCAAGGTTCTGATCGTCACGAACAGCAACGATTCAGGCGTGGGCAGCCTGCGCTGGGCGCTTGAGGACAACACCGGTCCGCGGACCGTGGTCTTCGCCGTCAACTCGGTGAAGCTGAAGTCGCACATCGATCTCGACCGCGGCGACGTCACGATCGCGGGTCAGACCGCCGGCGGCGTCGAGGTGTCGGGGGCCGGCATCGTCATCCGCGACAGCAACGTGATCATGCGCGGCATGATGGTGCGGCCGGGAGACTCGCGCAGCGGTCCCGATCCGGATACCCGGGACGCCCTGACCCTCTCCGCCGCTTACGGCCCGATCAAGAACATCGTCATCGATCACAACTCGTTCAGCTGGGGTATCGACGAAGTCGTCCATTTCTGGGGCGCGGTAAGCAACGTCACCTTCTCGAACAACATGGTGGCCCAGGCCCTGCAGGACAGCCTGCATTCGAAGGGGTCGCACAGCATGGGCATGCTGGTGATGGCCTCGGGGCGCGCCCAGCCTGACCGCCTGACTATCTCGGACAATCTCTTCGCGTTCAACGAGTATCGAAATCCCTGGATAAAGCATGGCACGAACGTCGAGGTCGTGAACAACCTGATCATCGGCGCGGGCGATCAGGCGCATGTGGCCGCTCTGGGCGACAGCGCCGCATCGTACCAGAATTCGCCGTTTTCCGTGAAGTTCATGAACAACTACTACGAGGCCGGAGCGGGCGTGCGGCGACCGGAGCTGCCGTATGTCGGAATTCGCTCGAGCGCGGCCAACGACGCGTATTTCTCGGGCAATCTGTCCTATGACGCGGCTGGCCGCCCGCTGGATGTCGAATACCGTGGCTCGCCGGCCAAGTCGTCGCCGTTCTCCGGCAGCGGCGTGAAGCTGATCGACGCCGCCGATGTCTACAAGTCGGTGCTGGCGAATGCGGGCGCGAACCCCGCCTTCCGCGAGGGCGCCGACAAGCGCGTCATCGACATGGTCGTCGCGGGCAAGAACGGGCTCGTGGACACCGTGGGGCAGGCCGGCGGCTACGGCGGCCGGAAGGGCTTCACCGCGCCGTCCGACCGCGACAAGGACGGGATTCCCGACGAGGCCGAGCGGCGCATGGGGACCGACCCCTCCGTCTTCGACTCCAACGGAGATCGCAACGGCGACGGCTATACGAACCTCGAGAACTATATCAACGGCCTCTTGCCGCGCGGGCCGGTCGGCGCGCCACCGTCCGCCTCGACGTCCCCGCCGGCGTTGGAGTCCCGGTCGGCGCTGGAGTCCCCGCCGGCGCCGCCGCCTTTGCCGTCCCAGTCCGGGTCGACGAGCGCAACCGGCACGTCGCTCGACAAGATCGTGGGGGTGATCCGGACCGACTCGTCCCTCGCCTCGAAGGTTTCCGGGGGTGAGATCGACGGCGGAGCGGCGGCCGCCGCCGGGCTCAACAAGATGATCGTCGACGGCATCAGAGCGACGGGCGTGGGCAACGACGGATCCATCTCCGTCTCTGACGTCTATGCGCTGAATGAGTGGTTCCGTGCGGACGGCGCGCGGATCGCGGCCCATGCCCAGTTCTACGGCTCGACCTCCGGCGCGGAGAGTGGCTATCAGCTGGTCGCCTTCGAGGGAGCCAATAACCGCCTGCACGATGTGAACACCGTGGACACGCTGTTCGGCTCCATCTACCGCATCGGCTTCGAGATGAACGACGCGAACTTCGGCGGGCCGTCGGGGTCCCGTTCCGTGTCCGCCTGGCAGGTCCGCGACTACCTCTCGAAGCTGCTTGCGACGGATCTGGCCTCTGGCGCGCTGAAGTCGGGTTCCTCCACGACGCAGCCCTCGACGCAGTCGGTCGCGACCGCGCAGATCACCCAGAAGACCGTCGAGACCACGAGGGGCGGGCTCGACCGCATCCTCGACGTGATCGAGAATGATCGGCCGCTAGCGCGCAACGTCGACGATCAGAGCATCCGCACCGGCGTCGCGTCCGCGCGCAACCTGAACGACCTGATCGAGACGGGCGTCGCGAGTCTCGGCCTCATGGCCGACGAGCGGATCACGATGGCCGAGGTAGCCGCGCTGAACCAGTGGATCCGCTCCGACGAGGAGCGGCTCGACACCTTCCTCTTCAACCATGGCAGATCGGTCGCGGGCCCCGACAAGGGTTACGAGGCCGTCGACGGCGAAGGCTCAGGCGCGCAGCTGTTCGGCTGGAACGCGATCGACACGGTCTTCGGCAGAATCTACGACATCGGCTTCGCCGCGTCGTCCACCCATCTGCGCGACGCCTACTCGGGCAAGACGACCTATATGGGCGACGTGGCGAAATGGATGACCGCCCTTCTCAACAACGACGGCGACTTCGGCTGAGGCCATCCGCATTCCCTGCGCGACCGGCGCGCAGGGGGGCGACCGAACGAGGATCGGAGCGATACCGACGGTTGATCGCCGATCCGCCAGTCGCACCCACCCCGCGCCATCCGGCCTATCCGCCCCATCTCTCCGCGCGCTCGGGCGGATCGCGGCGCGCAGCCATGACGACCGCCGTCACGCCAGGCTGTCGAGGCGGACGTCTTCAACGCCTGCGGCGCGGCTCGGCGTCAGGAACACCGCCTCCTCCCGCGCCTCGAAGCGCCGGAGCAGCCTTGCGAAGGGCGGCCGCGGCCATGTCGCCAGCGCGGCGCGCGGATCGGCGGCGAGGAACGGCGGTCCCGGCTCGGGCTCCCGGCGCAGGCGCAAGGCGCGAAGCCCGCGGTCCAGCGCCGTCGCGCCAAGCCGACCGAACTCCACGACGAACACGGTCTCCAGAGCGACGCGGGGCGACAGCGCGACGGCGCGCGCGAATTCGGCGATCGCGGCAAGCGGTTCGATCAGCCGCAGCCGCAGCACGCAAAGCTGTCCGCGCCCCATCGCCTCCGCGGCCGCGATCACGTCGGCGGGTGTTTCGGGATACCGCTCGGCCAAGCGGCGCACGGCTTGGAGCTGTGCGAGCCGCATCTTAAGGTGGTTGGATTTCTTCGAACCCGGCACGCTGCGATATCCCGTCAGCGCCTCGTTCACGGCGCCCCAGCGCCAGCGCCGCGCGATCAGCGACTGAAGGAGCCAGTCGTCGCAGTTGCGCTGCGCCTCGTCGTACCCCCCGACGTCGAGCAGCGCCTCGCGCCGAATCAGCAGGGCGCTGCCGTTGCCGACGAAGTTCACCGCCAGCCCACGCAGGTAGACGGCGCCCTCGAACCCGGGAAAGCCCTTGGTCCCGGTGATCCGGCCCGCCATGTCGATGGTGGCGGCCAGGGTGTAGACGACGCCGCAGCGCGGTCCGAGCTCGGCCATCCGCGCCATCTGCCGCGCGATGCGAGTCGGGTGCAGCACGTCGTCGGCATCGACCGGCGTCACGAAGGCGCCGCGACAGGCGGCGGCCCCAGCGTTGCGCGCCGACGAGACGCCGCCGTTCGATTTGCGCAACACGCGGATCCGGGGGTCGTCGGCGGCCATGCGCTCGGCGATCGCCGCGGTATCGTCGGTGGAGCCGTCGTCGACGACGACGATCTCCAGGTCGCGCCAAGTCTGCGCCTGCGCGCTGGCGATCGTCTCCTGGATCGTCAGGGCGGCGTTGTAGGCTGGGACGATAACCGAAACCAAGTCGCGACCGCCGTCCGGCGCAGCCTTCGTCATGTATTCGAGTTCCGGCGCTGGCAATAACGCATACGAATTTTCCGGAGTTTCGTCAGCAGATGACAGTACGAAAAGCGCAAACTCTGAGTAACAGCGTCGGCTCCGGCCCGCAAGCGCGGCTTCGGGGCGCGCGAACCACGGCGCGGCTGGGATAAAGCCGCGCCGCTCATGTTGATCCAAGCCGCGTCCCGGATCCTATCCTTTGCGCGGACGTCTGGGGCGTCGCCGCGCCAGGGCGCGGATTGCCGTCGGCGCGCCAGACCGCATAGGCGACGAGCTGACCGTACAGGATCAGGCCTTCCACGGTCCAGAGCGGCATCGCGGCGAGACCATTTACGACAATTCCGAGTAGCAGTGATGACAGAATATAACGGTCGTAAGTGTCATTGATTTTCAACGGTATCAAAACATAGTATATTGACATGTATATTGTTGCAATAAAACCAAGATAACCATACTCCCACAGCGCAGAAATAAATGTATTATGAGCAACAAGACGAAAGTATCGCTCATGAAGATTGGGGCCAAAACCAATTATATAGTTTACATATGTTCCATTTGTAAAAGAATGGATATATTCTAGCCAAATTCGAATACGACCGGAAAAAATCAAACGCTCGGCAGCCGTCAGTTCCAGGGGCTCTTTCATCATGATGTGAAGGTTATGGGCGACGTCGGTGATCTCGGCGTAGCGCTCGGGTAGCGAATTGAACGCGAAGGGTAGCGCCCCGATGACGAGGATCGCGAGGGACACGATCGCCGCGGCGGCAAAGCGGGGCTGCACGTTCTTGAGGTAGACGAGGGCCATGAAGGCCGTCAGCGCTGGCAAGAGCGAGATGACGGTCGAGCGGTAATTCGCTAGAACCACCGCGACAGCGCCGAAGCAGACGGCGAGCGCCAGCGTCGCGCCGGATCGCCAGCGCACGAGGCTGCACAGCGCGAAGACGGCGTACATCAGCGTCGAGAACATCGACTCGTGCACGTAACCGCCGATGTAGCTGATCGAACCGTCGAGCTCTCCGGATTTGGGGTTGTTGAACACCACCGACGCCATCATCATGAAGGCTGGCGTCACCAGCGTCGCGAGCAGCGCGCGCATCGCCCGGTCGGACCCGTAAAGCGTCATCGCCCGATGCGAGAGGAGCATGACGGCGATGAAGAAGCTCCATTTTGTGAAGTCGGTGGCGATGCCCATCGGCGCGCGGTTGATCAAGCCCGACATGAGGCTGATCGCGAGCAGGACATAGACCGGCACCAGTGCGCGCAGGCGCAGCAGGCGGTGGTCGAGGATCAGCAGCAGCGCTACGACCGTGAGAATGGAGACTGCGGCCAGAAGCGAGACCGGACCCACCCGGATGCCGATCGAGTAATCCGGAAAGGCTTGGAGCGCGTAGCGCAGCCACAGGCCGAGCAGAAGCGCCCGGGTGGGGCCGTCGACGATCTCGCGGAAGCGCAGCAGGATCGCTGCGAGGCCCGCCAAGCACCCGACAGCGGCGATAAGCATCCACATCTGGTGGTTCCGTCGGTCGTTTCCGCAGGCCGCCCCGGTCGAAGCGCACGCGCCAAGTTGATCATCTCCGTATCGGCCAGGCAAGAACGCAGCCGCGGTCACTTGCGACTATCCTCCTCGAATGCGACGCTTTTCGGGTTGGCCGAGCGGGTTGGAGACGACGGTTCGAGAGTCCGCCGCGGTGGCGGCGGCGTTGGCTCGCTGCGGACGGCGTGAAAGTCGGCCGCTTTGGCCCGTTCCGGTGGAGTGGTGCCGTGTGCGGGCTCGGCTCCCGTTGCGTCGCCGGGGCCGTGATCTCCTCGTGAGCCAGCGCGCTATGCTGATCAACGCCCTCTGGGCGCATCTGGCGGAACTCCGCGTTGTGGGGACGAAAGAGCCGATCAGTGTGAGCGCGTTCGGCGGCAAGGTCGACAAGCTGTCCACATCGGACGCTTGCGGCTCGCTGCGCGATCTGGTTTCCGACGAGGGAGATGGGACTGAGCGAGCGGCGGAGCCGCCGGATCGTCGGTCTGGCGCGATCGGCCCAGCAGTGCCGGCCCGCCGACCGCGACGACGCGGCGGCGCTCGAGCGTCTGTGCGCGCTCGCCTCGGAGATCCCCGCCGCGGCCCGCGCCGAGCGGCGGGCCGCATGCGGCGTCGTCGGCTCGATCTGGCGGTCGGCGTCGCGCTCGGGAAACAGCCAGCGCCCGGGGTCCGCCAGGCGCCAGTAGGTGCGCGGGATCGCCAGCGGCTGCGTCGACAGCGTCGCGGAGCGCTCCTTGCCGCCCTTGCGGACGGTCATGTCCTCGAACATGCGGCGGCGCGGAGGGCTGATATCGGCCATCGGAAAGCTTCTGTCTGGAAAGAGGTCTCGGCAACCCGAACCTTCCAGGCGCCGCGCGGCTCAAGCCGAGCCTGCCGCGGATGCGATCACGCGAGGCGGCCAGCGGACCCCGGCAGCTGAGCGTGGTCCGCCGTAGAGGAACGCTTGCGTCACTCGCCGCCAACCTTCCGGATCGCCCTGCGACGCGGTTGCCCATCTCGCCCATCGACCTCTACCATCAGCGCCATGCCTTATCGTTCGATACACCGGATCTTGGCCGCGACCGCGACACTCAGGCGAGCCAGCGCGAGAGGCGGGGCCGGCTCCACCGGCGGCGGTCGGCCTGCGCGACGGACGGCCGCCAGCGTTGCAGGTCTCAACACTAGCCGCTATGTCAACCATGCTTCCATCAGCAACGAAAGCGATCACCGATGAATGTCGTCTCTCTCGGTGCCCGCGCGATCCCGAACGTCGAAGGCGGCGCGGAAAAGAACGCGGAGATGATTTTTCCCAGAATCGCGCAGCGACACCGCGTTACACTTTTATGTCTTTCAAAATTCGTGACGACAACAAATTTTAAAGATGTCCATATCGTACCGGTCTCTAGCTTCAGCGGATTTGGCACAGATAAATTTTCGTATTATTTGATCTGTATATTTGAAATATTTCGGAGGCGTCCTGACATTATTCATTGTCAAGGCCTAAATGCAGCGATTTTTTTATTTTTATACAAGTTGATTTCAAGTAAAATCGTGGTTCGCTACGGATCAGCCGACTATCTGAACAAGAAATGGGGGCCGATCGGACGGTTGGGCTTCCGGCTGTGCGAGTGGCAATTGCGCCTCGCGGATGCAGTGATCGCCGTGACCCCCAGCCTGCGCGATCGGCTGATCGACCGCGGCGTGACCGATCGGGTCGTCGTGATCCCCAACGCGATCGATCCGGTCGAGGAGACGCCCGCCGCCGCGGCGCCCGCCGCGCTGGGGCTGGAGCCAGGTCGCTTCGTCCTTTCGGTGGGCCGGGTCACATGGCAGAAGGACTACGAGACTCTGCTATCGGCTTTCGCCGCCGCGAAGGCGCGCCGCCCCGACATCGGCAAACTCGTGATCGTCGGCGGGGACGACGGATCGGGCTACCTGCAGAAGCTTGAGGACATGGGGGTCCGGGACGTCGTCTTCGCGGGTCGTCTGCCACGCTCCGACGTCGCCGCATTCTACGCCCATTGCGCGCTCTACGTGAACAGTTCGGTTCATGAAGGCCTGTCGAACGCCATTCTCGAAGCCGTCAGCCATCGAGCGCCGCTGGTGCTGAGCGACATCGTCGAGAACCGGGACCTGCCGCTTGAGGCGCATCACTTTTTTCCGACCGGGGACGCGGACGCGCTCGCAGGGCGGATGCTTGCGGCGCTCGACGCGCCGGCCGCCTTCCGCGTCGATCTGGGAAAATTCTTCGACTGGGACGAGGTCGCCGCGCGGACGATGGCGCTTTACGATCTCGTCATGGCTGGCGGTCGCCCCGGGCGACCAGCGCCGACGGTCTTCAGGGAGCCGTAGGGTTCGACGCTGTTGACCCGGAAGGTCCCGATCAGCGAGGCGAAGCGCCCCCTGGTGGATTGCCTCCGACGTTTGGAACCCTCGGATTCGTGGGCCGATGGTGGCGTGAACTGATGCCGTGGATGCCGCCACCCGGCGGCATCTCGCATGCCATGACGGTTCCAGAGCAACCGATCGGCGGGCGCATCGATGACGACGAAGATCAACATGCTGTCGATCGACTTGGCGAAGGGCAGCTTTCAGGTCTGCGCTGTCGGCGCGAATGGGGCGGTTCGCTATAACCGCGTGCCGCCGCGGACACGGCTGGCGGCGCGTCTGGCCGAGCAGCCGGCCTGCGCGGTGGCGATGGAGGTCTGCGCCC